>DAINPX010000111.1:0-8938 GCA_036743235.1 Melioribacteraceae bacterium | reverse complement strand
CGGCAGGTCCACCGCCAATAATTAAAATATCGTATTTTTTCATTTTATTTCCGTTCAATTTGGTTGTTTATTAAATAACATTACGTTTGTATAAATTTTCTGTTTACTAATTTCTGCTATCGTTTCGCATTTTACTTTAAACATAAAATAAATAGGTCTTTCTTCTTTTAATAATGTTTCGTAGTTTCCTTGTCCTTTTGAAATCACAATATCGCTATTATTATAATAATTAATAAATTCGGTTGTACATTGTTCTAATGCAGTACCGGCAATAATGCTACCGCTATTAATAACTTTACAAATTTTATTATACCCCAAGTTAATTGCATCTTCATAGGTAATATCATTATATACTTTATTACCCCTTGTAGCAAAAACTAATTCTTTATCATTTAACTGTTCTAATAAAAATCGATCAAAAATTGCTTCTTCATAATTATCTGCAATAAATAAAATTGTTTTCGCACTATTTAATTGTTCTTTAAATAACCGAAGAGCACTTAAATTGTAACTCTCGGAAGTTAATTTGTTCACGTCAGATTCAAGGTCAAAATTCGGGTTTGCGGCTAAATCAATAGTATTACCCATAATAGAAATTCTTATAGCCATTTCCAATTTATCTTCTGCTTCATCCATTATTATTTTCAGATAACTTAAATAACCTTCAGCTAATTTGCCATTTTTATATTTTAACAATTCAAAATGTTCATCTATGTTAACATATCGCTTCATTAAATTTAACATCATTATTGAAAAATGCGGAGCAGATTCCAAATTTTTATTTTTAAGTAACATTTCCATTGTTGAAAAAATTATTTCTTTTTGTGTTTCTTCTTCTTTAATTCCTACTAATTTGCTTAATGAATAAGCTTGTTTAACTATGCAAGAAATACATCCGGGTGAATTTAACATATGCTATACTATCCGTTATTTTACTGTAATAAATGTATTATTATTATATACTTTTTTAATTATTAAATCATTTTTTAACCAATTGTTAATTAAATCCGCTTTTAGATTATATTTTAATATTATACTTTCAACTTCACTTTCTTTTAGCGATTTTACAGAAATAATTTTTAGCAATTCACCTTCAAAATCTCCGCTGAGTTCAATATTACCGCTATCATCACAACAAATCATTTTAACTTTTTCTAAATTGTTAGGCACAAAAAGTTTAATCTCTTCCAGCTTTTTCATATCAGGTGCCAAAACCGTATCTTTTAAAGGCGGTCGTTGAGGAATAAAAAAATATGATAAGTCCCTTCTAAAAGAACCTAAATAATCGCAAGTCTTTTTTAATTCACCTAAATCATCATTTATATCTTTTACTATCATTGTTTCGGTAGTTAATTTGCCGTAATACTTTTTTGAAAAACTTACTATATTTTCTAAAATTGCATCAAATGGAAGCCTTTTATGTGGTCTGTTTAGTTTATTCCAGATAGTTTCATTTACCGTATCAACTTTTAACGAGACTAAATCTGAAAACGATAAGTTTTCTTTTACGTTATCGTTCCAAATTAAAGATGAATTTGTAAATACTATTGTTTTATACCCCAATTCTCTAATTAACCTTATTTCTTGTGCTAAATTAAGATCTAAGGTCGCTTCTCCTCGCGGTCTGAAAGCGATGTAATTAATTTTTATATTCGATTTTTCTGCTTCTTCTATTTTTTTACGAATATAAAAAAATAATTCATAAGGATTAAAGCACGAATCTCTTTCTGTTCTGCAACAATCGGCACCTCCCGTTTGGCAATAAATACAATTATAAGTGCAAGATTTACATAACACATTATTTATAACTAAAATATTACCAAACCTACGTGAACTTACAGGTCCAATAATCATTTTATCTCTACATTCGGGATTATCTAATATGCTTTTATCCAGTTTGTCGCAAAACTCTATCATTCTTTGTTTAATATTTCTAAACAAGTTTGTTTTCTCTCTTGGGGTTTTAACTTTTGTTTCCATTTCATCCTACTTTTTATTACTATTAGGCAATAATAATGCCTAAATATTTTATAAATAATACTTTTTAAAAAACTGATAAATCCTTAAAAAAAATTACCGAAATCACCAAATTTTGCTCAAATTATTCTATTTTTAAGTTAATTTGTTCTATACGAAAAATAAATGAATTGCATTGTTGCAATATTTAATTGCAATTATATTGCACTATTATTGCATTTTTGCAATGTTTTATTTATTTTAGAATTTTAATTACAGAGTTAAATATGCCGTTGGAAATTGAAAGTAGCTTTGAAAGTTTTATTATACCGGATGGTATGATAGTAATAAGTGCAGAGTGCGAAATAGTTTCAACAAATGAAGCTGGAGAAAGAATAACCGGTTACTCGGAAACTGAACTTATTGGAGAAAAATGCAGTAAAATTTTTGTCAACCCAAATACCAAACAGTTTATATTAGATTCATTAAATATAGGGCACACTTATTCAAACTTATCAATCGATATACTTTGTAAAAATAACACAATAAAAAATGTTTTAGCATCTATTACACCCGTTCAAAAAGGGAATTTAAATATTATTGGAGTAGTATTTGTATTTAGAGATACCAAAGAAATGGTTGCTTTGGCAAAACAATTACAAGATAAAACAACTGAATTAATTAACGAACGGAATAAACTTGAAGCTATTTTTAATAGTAATATAGAAGGAACATTTACAATAGATAATGATTGGAGAATTACTTCTTTTAATAAATCTGCCGAAAAAATTACAGGTTACAAAAAAGACGAGGCGCTAGGAAGACATTGTTGGAGTATTTTTAAATCTAATTTATGTCAAAAAAACTGCCATATGATAGAAACAATGGAAAAAGGGACTGCAACTATAGGTAACGAATTAGCCATTTACACAAAACGAAACACTATTAAACAAATAAGAGTAAATAGCGGTATTTTATTGGATAATAAAAATACTAAAATCGGTGCTGTAGAAACATTTGTCGATATTTCGGAAATTATTAATCTTTCGGATCATATTACCGAAAAATATAAATTATCTAATATTATCGGTAAAAATAAAGTTATGGAAAGAATTTTTAGCCTATGTTTAAGTGTTGCTCAAACACAAAGCTCGGTGCTAATTACAGGAGAAAGCGGAACAGGAAAGGAATTGGTTGCTCGAGCAATTCATTTAAATAGCAGCAATAAAAATTCTCCTTTTATTGCTATTAATTGTAGCGCATTTGCCGAAACGCTAATTGAAAGCGAACTATTTGGTCACGAAGTAGGTGCTTTTACCGGAGCAGTAAAACCTAAAATTGGGAGATTTGAATTAGCTAACGGCGGTACTTTATTTTTAGATGAAATTGCAGATATTTCTCCGACTGTTCAAGTAAAGCTTCTTAGAGTTTTGGAAACAAGACAATTTGAAAGAGTTGGTGGAAACAAAACCATAAATTTAAATGCAAGAATTATTGCAGCAACAAATAAAAATTTACAAGCGGAAATTGAAAAAGGAAACTTTAGAGAAGATCTATATTTCCGTATTAATGTTATGAATATTCATTTGCCCCCTTTACGAGACAGGATTGAAGACCTTCCTTTATTAATTGAACATTTTCTTAAAGCGTTTAATAAAAAATTCAATAAATCGATTGACGGAATTTCTTCTTTGGCTTATAAATATTTTACAAAGTACTATTGGCCCGGAAATATAAGAGAACTTGAGAATGTATTAGAACATTGTTTTATACTTTGCCCCGGTAAAATGATTATGCCCGAACACCTTCCCGAACGAATTGCTTTTTTTGAAAGTGATGTTAAACAATCCCCCCAATTATTACAATTAAAAAGCGAAACCGACTTAATAATAGAAACATTAAAAAAGAATAATTTTAATAAATTACGCACAGCCGAAGAACTTGGAATTCATCCAACTACACTTTGGCGAAAAATAAAAAAACTAAAAATTAATTACTGAAAAATATTCCTTAGTTTTACAATTACAATTTATTGGCAATTATAAAATTTAATCTTTATTTTTACATTGTAATTTTTTAGGTATAATATGATTAATGATAAATACGAACCTGTTATTGGTTTAGAGGTACATGCACAATTAAAAACAAATACAAAATTATTCTGCTCTTGCAGTACTAAATTTGGCATGCCCCCTAATACTAATGTTTGTCCAATTTGTTTAGGCCACCCCGGTGTTTTACCGGTAACCAACAAAAAAGTTATTGAATTTGCAGTCTTATTAGGCTTGGCTACAAATTGTAATATTAACAGTAAATCGATATTTGCCAGAAAAAATTATTTTTATCCCGATTTACCGAAAGGATACCAAATATCCCAATTTGAAAAACCCATTTGTGAATTTGGTTATATTAACGTTTTACCCAAAAACGGTACGGAAGTAAGAATAGGTATTACTCGCATTCATATGGAAGAAGATGCGGGCAAATCTATTCATGACCAAGGTCTTAATACTTTAGTTGACGTTAATAGATGCGGTGTCCCCTTATTAGAAATAGTAAGCGAACCGGATATTAGAACAGCAGAAGAAGCTGTGTTATATCTAACAAAACTGAGACAAATTTTAACATATTTGGATATTTGTGACGGGAATATGGAAGAAGGGTCTCTTCGTTGCGATGCCAATGTTTCTGTAAGGTTAAAAGGAGCTAAGGAATTTGGGACGAAAACCGAAATTAAAAATATGAATTCATTTAAAAATGTTGAAAAAGCTATTAATTTTGAAATTGAAAGACAAATTGAAATAATTGAGGACGGCGGAAAAATTATTCAGCAGACACTTTTATGGAATGCCGATAAAAATTTTGCTTCTCCTATGCGTAGTAAAGAAGAATCTCACGATTACAGGTATTTCCCCGATCCCGATTTAGTTCCGGTTGTATTAGATGATAAATATATTAATTCTATTAAAGAAAAATTACCTGTTTTACCCGAAACCAGAAAACAAATTTTTATTGAAAAATACAATCTACCGGTATATGACTCGGAAGTTCTGACTAATGAAAAGCCTTTTGCAGATTATTTTGAAACTGCCGCACAAAATATTTCTGATTATAAATTATTAAGCAATTGGATGATGGGGGATATTCTTAAATATTTGAACGAAAATAAAATTAGTATAAACAATTTTACCTTTAGTGCTAATAATTTGGCAAAACTTGTTACTTTAATTAATAAAGGTGTTATTAGTAATAAAATAGCAAAAGATATTTTTATTAATTTAATAGAAAAAAATAGCGACCCTGAAGAATATATAAAATCCAATAATTTAATTCAATTAAGTGATACCTTTGAAATTGAAAAAATTATTGATGAAGTAATTAACCAAAATGTTGCTGAAGTTGAAAAGTATTTAAGCGGCAAGCAAAACGTAATAGGATTTTTTGTCGGACAAATAATGAAACAATCAAAAGGTAAAGCTAATCCTCAATTGGTTAATAAGATATTAAAGGATAAGTTGGATAATTATAAATTATAGGATAGGACAAATATGAACGCATTAATTAACGGTGAAAGTATATTAGAATACTTGCTTAAAAACAGAAAACCTTATTCGCAATTAGAAAAAGAGATGGAAGAGTATGCAAAGGAAAGACAGATTCCTATTTTAGATTACAAATCAGCAGAACTTTTAGAATTATTAATTGAGCTAAAACAACCCGAAACGGCTTTAGAAATTGGCACTGCTATTGCCTATTCTTCAATAAAAATTGCTAAAAGGATGTTACCCAACGGAAAACTGGATACTATTGAAAAAAGTAAAGATAATTTGCCTCTTGCATTAAAATATATAAACAATTCCGGCTTAAATGGTAAAATTAATGTAATTTTTGGTGATGCAATAGAAATTTTAGCAAATTCAGATAAAACATATGATTTTATTTTTCTTGATGCAGATAAACAAGATTACGAAAAATTATTTAACTTGTCTTTGCCTTTACTAAATAACAACGGAATTATTTTTATAGATAATTTGTTATGGAAAGGGTATGTAGCCGAAAATATTGAAGATGTACCTAAAAGTTATAAAACATCTACAGAGCAAGTTACTTTATTTAATAAGCTATTCTTAAATAATAAATATTTAGAATCTCAAATTTTTCCTATAGGCGATGGTATAGGTGTAGGAATTAAAAGAACATAATAATGAATTTAGTTGAAATAGAAATATCGCAATTTTTAAACATATTACAAGATTATTCCAATAACAAATTAAAGAATACCGAAGATATAAAAAGAATTCTTGAAATTGTAAAAAAACAAAACTCAGATGAATTGTTTAATAAAATGTTATTTTCGGCAAAAGCTTTTAACGGATTAATGCGCATAATAAAAAAAAGCGATAATATATTTGAAGACATCTATTTTAATAAACTTAAAGAAGAAATTAAACAGCATACAGAAATTTTATTGGATTGTTTAAAAGAAATAAGTTTGCAGGGCGGAACTTTTATAAATGGAATTTTCACCGAAAAATACTTTCAATTAACAACAGAGAGTATGCAAAATTTAAGTTCACTTTCTAACGATTTAGAATATATAAAAATTTATATTAACGAAAACAAATAAAAAAACCCGCATTAGCGGGTTTTTTAATATAAATTATTTTACGGGTTTCCGTAATGTTTGCGAGTATTTTTCCGCTACTTCGGCAACCGATTTGCTTGAAATTAAGTTATATATCCTATTTCTTAAATCTGCCCATTCCTCGTGTAAAGGACAAGGTGTTTCATCCGAACACTCTTTTAAACCTGTAACACATTTCAAATTAATAATAGGACCTTCTACTCTTTCTACTATTTCAAGTATCGAACTTTTCATAGCAGCATCTGTAATTTTAAAACCGCCACCTCTTCCTTTAAAAGAATCAACGTATCCAAATTTTGCCATACGTTGTAATATTTTTGCTAAATAATGAGACGGAATTTCTTCGCTTTTCGCAATTTCCGATGACATTATTAAGTTTTCTTTAGGTTGGCGCGCCAAAAATAAAATAGCACGAATTGCATACTCACCTGTTTTTGTATAAATCATGTTTAACCCTATAGGTTAATTATAAAAAAATATAAGTGGAGCTAAATATCTTATATAAAAATACACAAATATGACAAAAATGTCAAGATTGCATTATTATTTTTAATTAAATATTTATTAATATTCAAAAATAATAAATTAATATGCAAATCCTATATTAAAGTAGAAGAATACTTCTCCCCAACTAATAATATTTTTAACACTGCTTTGTCTTAAGTAAAAACTTCTGCCAACCGAAAAATCTGCCGGACCGATAGGGGTATCCATAGATAAAGTAGTTCCGATTCCGTGCTTTAAATCTTTAAACCTAATTTCTTGTTTACTTGCCCAAATTGAGCCCAAATCGTATCGAATTTTAAAATAAGTATCAAAAAACAGCTTAAAAGGTAAAAAGTATCTATACTCAAGGGAAGTTACCATTATTTGCCTACCCCTAAACTCATTTTCTCTATATCCAAAAAAAGAATTTTGACCGCCTAAAGTATATTGTTGACTTAACGGTAAAGTTTCGTCTGCAAAACCTAAAATAAACCTATTAGATATTGTATGAGCATTATATAATGTAAAAGTAGTTGAGTAATTATTGTAAAATTTTGTATAGCCTATATCACTACCAAAGTTTTTTTGTGCGGTTTCGTAATACGTTTTTACATAAAAACCGCTTTTGGGATAAGGAAATCTATCTTGTGTATCAATTGTCAAATCAAGCTTTAATGTAACAATATCAATCTTGAATGTCGAACCTTGATAATCAACTTTATTTTTTATTTCATTTGTCTCGTATCTACCTTCAATAATAAAATTGCCCAATTTTCCTGCTTGTGTACCTACCCCTAAAGATATGCCTTTTAATATTTGTCTGTACTCGCTATCTTTAATTCTCTTAAATCTATTTTTACTTTTTGTCGTATCATCTTTATATAAGTTTATATCGGTTAAATCGTAATATGCCTTAAGTTTATAGGTAAAAAAAGTTTTAAATAATCTGTTTGCTTTATATTCACCCACAAAAGATCTATTCCTTATTCCTCCAAAAAACATTGCCCCTATCTCCGTCCCTGTTCCGTAAACATTTTCATCTCGCATATCAAGTGATATCTGAGTTTGATTTTCGTTATCAATCTTTAAACCAAATCTTAATACAGCCGGATTTCTTTCAATTACTTTTATTTTTAATATATTTAATGTGTCATCCTTAAATACCGAGACATCTATATCGTCAAAGAAGTTTGAACTTCTTAAACCAATAAGTCCTTTTTCAATTTTATTATAAACAAAATCGTCCCCTTCTTTAATAACAAATTCTCTTAAAATTATGTCATCATTAGTCTGATTATTCCCCTCCAAAATAATCTTGTCAATTTTTCCTTCTTTTGCATTAACAAAAATTTCATTAGTATTGTTATTAAAACCGACACTCGAAATTTCCGCTAACGAATAACCTGCAGATCTATAAGTTTGAAGTAAAGTTAATAATTTTTTATTTAGCAGTTTAGAGTTGTAAGGTTTGTTCTTTAACGCTGAAAACAAGCTATCTACAAATCCCAAATTTAATTTTGTTACGCCTTTAACATTAATACTTTTTACTATAGGATTATACTCTGCATTTATATAAAGTTTATTATTACCTCTGTCATAAACATGTTCAATCCATAAATCTTTATAATCCCCGATACAAAAAAGTGAATAGAGCTCAAACATAAGATCGTTAATTTCAATCTCTTTAATACCCATAAACTTTTTACTTAATTCGTTTTTAACAAATGTATCGTCAGTAATGAATGAATAATTATTTAAAGTTTTATTATTCATTTTTAAAGAACTTTTAAACAATATTGAATAAGATTTTTTGATTGAATCTGCAATTTCTAATGCAGAGTAGTAACCTTC
>DAINPX010000110.1:0-8978 GCA_036743235.1 Melioribacteraceae bacterium | reverse complement strand
TCATAAACTAAAGCAGAAGGATCCAGGTTTTGAACTGCAGCCATATCATTGCCAAAATAAATTTTTGAGTGAGTTGTTGTTGCGGGATTAGTCCAAGTTAAATTAACACCTGTAATTGCAACACCGGTCGATCCGCTTGCAGGAGTTGGATTTGTAGCCGGTCCCGGTCCTACAGGAGCACCTGTTGAACCATAAATATTAAAAGGAATATCATAAGTGTTTGTACCGTCTAATAATGCTGCCCAACCGCCTGCGGTTGTAAATTGAATTGCATCACCTGTGGAAGCTTGTCCGGTAATGGTAACAGGAGGAATCCAAGGACCTGATGTTAACGAGCCGGTAGAAGTAAATTCAAAATAATATGTACCCGGTGTTAATACCAAACCGGCAGTAGCACCAACAAGAGCCATAATAGGTCTTGTTGTACCCGGGGCTGTATCTTGGTATCTGTAAGCACCTGTCCAATAGGTAGTTGTCATTATATTGGTGGTAAGATCACCCCATATAACTGTTCCGCCTGTTCTTGGGTCGCCGTTATAAACTTTTAAATATAAACCGGTAAAGGTCGATGTAGTTGTAGAACCGGTTTGATATCCATAAATTTTTACGGAGTCAACTGTCCATGTTGCACCTAAAACTTCAACATTATCGGCAACACTATTTCCGGCAGTTTGTTGCCAACCTGCACCATAAGTTGTTAAACCTAAAGATGATTGTAAAACACTACCATCCGATCCGTTTGGGCCTTCACCGGGGGCATTAACTGCCGAACCGTTTGAATATAATTCTGCCATTTCGGGAACATGTGGTATTGGTTGTGGATTAATTACACGCGTTTTTAATATGTAATCTAAGTTTACACCGCGTAACTCAGCAGATTCTTTTGTTTGTGCAAAAGAGCTTACTGCTAAAAGCAAAAATAATGAGAATACTAAAAAGTAGGTACTTTTTCTCATTAAGTCCTCCAGATTGTTTGTTTGTAATGAATTAATTAAAAAATAAAACTTACCAAAACATGAATTAATATTATAAATTTAATAATCAAAAGCAAATTAAATTTTTACTCAACTGCCGATTCCGTTATTTCCAAATTATTCTCATCAGTATTTATTTCGCAACTTAATCCAAAAGGAACAGTAATATTATCGCTAATATGACCATGTTTAAAATTATAAATTACCGGTTTATTAATAGTAGATAGATAATCGGCAATAACTTCATTTAAAGTTAGCGATTTACTTCCTTCCGTATCGTAACAATCAACAAATCGTCCTAAAACAATTGCATTTGCTAGTTCAAAACCTTTTGCAAGTTTAATTTGATTTAACATCCTGTCAACTCTATAAGGCGGCTCGCCTATATCTTCCAACATTAAAATTGTATCTTCAAATGATGGCAAATATTCTGTACCCATAATTGCCGTAATTAAAGCTAAATTGCCGCCTATTAATGTCCCTTTTGCATTCCCTTTATTTAATACAAAAAATCTTTCATTATCGGGGTTTGCCAGTTTACCAAAAGGTTCGTTAGATGTTATCATTCTCCAAAATTGCTCTTCGGTAAATTTGCTTATCTCTTCTTTCCAAAAATCAACCGCAACCATTGGTCCGGCAAAAGTTACCAATCCGCATTTTTTTAAGAAAGCCATTTGTAATGCAGTAATATCGCTATAACCTACAAATATCTTTGGGTTCTTTTTAATTAAAGAATAATCTATTTTATCCAATAGCCTTGGGGTACCGTAACCTCCCCTGCCGCAAATTATTGCTTTTACTGCTTTTTTGCCAAACATGTAATGCAAATCATCCAAACGTTCTTCGTCTGTACCTGCCAAATAACCTCTCACTTTTCCTACATTTTTACCAACTTCTACTTTGTATCCTAAAGATTCTAAATATTTAACACCCTTATTAATTCTTGTTATATCATCGGGGGTAGATGCGGGAGTAATAATACCGATTAAATCTCCCTTATTAAGTTTTTTTGGTTTTAATAGTTTCATACTTTCGTTACCTAAATTATCCAATCTATCATTAATTAGTTAAATGCTGCTTGAAATCCTAAATAAACTCTACTAATACTTTTTCTGCCTTCTAACTTGTAATCTGTAAATTCGTAATTTAATTTTACCTGGTTTAGTACATTTTCATTTAAAATAAACGAAAAACCTGCAGTTATTTTGGTTAATTCATCATCAGTTATCAAATTATTCGGTTCTAAGTATTCAAATCGAACAGCCGGTTGAATAGAAACAAAATATTTAGCTTCAACCGGTAAAGTATATAAAACATATCCTTGGTAACTAAATCCATTACGTTTTACATCCAAAGTATCGGTTTTGCGTAAAGCATATTCAACATCTGCCTTAAAGCCACCAATATTTAAGGTTCCGCCAAAATCAAATATATCTACAAACGCATTATTCAATTTGCCATTATAATAAT
Organism: Melioribacteraceae bacterium; assembly: GCA_036743235.1. Classification (GTDB taxonomy): domain Bacteria; phylum Bacteroidota; class Ignavibacteria; order Ignavibacteriales; family Melioribacteraceae; genus JAEXOD01. The sequence continues at coordinate 6,534 of DAINPX010000110.1, read as the reverse complement.
TTGCGGAAACAGAAATTTCCTTTGTCGGTTTTATTACAAAGCGAAATGATTTATTTAACGTATGGTCACTTTCCAATTTATTTGCTCCGCTTCCGTTAAATAATCCCGCATGTAATTCTAAACCCATAGCATCTTTATCCACATAACTAAACATCCCTCCAACATCTCTTAATTCCGGAGTAATTTTAGTTGTTAAGTTTCTATTAATAAAATCCAATTCCAACGGGGCACGCAAATTATCTGTGCTAAAAGGAATTTTATATTGACCAAAAGTGGCAGATAAATTTTTATCAAAACTATATTTTATCATTGCATCTTGTAATACTTCGGCAAATTTTGCTTTAACATCTGTTACTTTACCGGCTGCATCTTTCTTTTGCGAAAGACTTCCGATGTTGGCAAAATTAACTAAAACTTTGTATGAAATGAAATCACTAATCGAACCCTTAACCCCCATTCGTGCAGCATTTAGGCTAAAATACTCGGTATGGTTGGTTAAATCCATATCAAAAAACCCTTTAAAATCCCCAAATAAACTTGGTTTAAATTTATTTTCTTGGGCATTATTAATGGAATTAATAACTAAAAGGGCTATAAATAACAAAAGTAAATTTTTCTTCATATAATCCCCATATTTTTTAATTTTAATTCTATATTAACCATTTTTTTTATATTTATCAAGCATTTGAACAAAATAAATTAAATATTTATTCAATGTTTTATATAATTATGCATTAATCAAATGTAAAAAAAATTAATAATAAGTATTCCTTTTTTAAAATAAAAAAAATAATTAATAATTCCTATAAGAATTTGTTCCAAAATAGAAAATTAATGCTATAAAATGAAAGAATTGCAAAATGAATTTATTGAATAAATAAACAATGCAATAAAACAACTAAACACCTAATTAATATATCACTTAATTAATAAAAAATTCTTAAATTTAAGGTTTATATTATTATTTTAGAGGAAATAGTGAAAATATTAGTTAGCAACGATGATGGAATTTATTCAAAAGGTATTTATGCTTTAGCCGAAGCATTAAAAGAAATTGCGGAAGTAATAGTTGTTGCCCCTTTAACCGAACAAAGTGCCGTAGGACATGCTATAACAATGAAAAATCCGTTAAGGGTAACAAAACATTACCGTGGCGGAGGTCAGTTTTTTGGTTATGCAGTTGACGGAACACCCGCAGATTGTATTAAAATGGGTATAAGAAATATTATGCAAGAATCCCCCGATTTGGTTATATCGGGTATAAATCACGGTTCCAATACTGCAATAAATTTAATTTATTCAGGCACAGTATCTGCTGCACGCGAAGCCGCAATTATGGATGTACCCGCAATTGCAATGTCTGTTGCAAGCCACGATGTAGATGATTTTAGTTATGCTTCTAAAGTGGCAAAAATAATAGCATTACAAGTTTATGAGAAAGGACTTACTAAAGGAACAATGCTAAACGTTAATGTGCCCAATTTACCCGAAAATGAGATTAAAGGGATAAAAGTTACCAAACAAGGATTATCCAAATGGGATGATATTTACGAAAAACGAGTTGACCCTTATGGAAAAGATTATTATTGGCTTACAGGAAGTTTGGTAAATTCGGATACGGATTTGGATAGAGACCAATTTGCGGTAATTAATAATTATGTAGCGGTTACTCCTATTCATTTCGATTTAACCGACTATACAACTTATGAAAAAATGAAAGATTGGAAGTTCTAAATAATATATGTTCAATATATCAGATATATCACTTTCTTTAAGCTATTCCGCCTTGTTCCTGTTTTTAGGGATAATATTGATTTTTAGTATTGTTTATTTTTATTACAAAGATACAATTCCTGTAATAGATAAAAAAATTAAAATATTTTTAGCAATTATCCGTTTTATTGTTTTAACAACCATATTGTTTTTAATTTTCGAACCGTTATTATTACTTAAAATAAAAAACGAGATAAAACCTAAAGGATTAGTGTTTTTTGATAATTCCTCATCAATTATAGCTAAAGATAGTTTGAATAAAAAAGAACTTTTAAATAAAATTCTCTTAGCATTAAAGAACGATATAAATGGAGATGTTGAATATTTTACATTTGGCAAAAATGTTAATGTATTGGAAAAATTAGGTTTAAAATATAATGAAGGAACTACAAACTTTATAGACATAATTGATTTTATTCAAAAACAGACAGGTAATATTGCTTCGGTTAATATAATAAGTGACGGAATAATAAATGAAGGGAGCAATCCAATAAATGCTGCAGTTAGGTTAGGAATTCCGGTAAATACTTTAGCAATTGGAGATACTTCAGCCGATACGGATGTTTATATTTCTAAAATAATTACGGGGGACTACCTTTATACAAAAACGACTACCAATATAGAAGTAACAGTTAATAACCATAATTTGGGTAACGAACCGGTTAAAGTTACATTATACGAAGACGGCAAATTGGTAACTTCAAACAATTTAATACTTTCAAACGAGGGTATTAATAAAATTAATTTTGATTATACGCCAAATAATATTGGTGATACAAAGTTAACTTGTACTGTTTCCCAAATAAAAAAAGATAATAACAAACAAAATAATTCCTTAATAAAAATTGTAGAAGTATTAGATAGTAAAGTAAAGGTTGTTTTACTTTCTTCAATCCCTTCTAATGATGTATCATTTATTAAAAACTCTTTAACCGAAAACGAAAATTTTGAGGTAACATTAATTCAGCAAGCCGGTTCAATAATAATTGGTACTAGTGAATACAACAAAAGTTTGGATAGTGCCGATATTTTAATATTGGTAAATTTTCCGGCTCAAAATACTAATAACGAAATTTTAAGTAAGGTTTTAAATAAAATAGATAACGGCAAACCGTTTTTGTATATTATGGGGGAAGGAACTGATTTTAGTAAATTAAAACTATTTGAAAAATATTTACCTTTTTCGGTAAAAAGTTATTCAAACTCAAAAATAAGTGTTCAGGCTTATGTTAATGATAATAACAGTGCCTTACTAAAAAGCAATAATCCTTTATATTCCAATATTTGGAATAACCTACCTCCCGTTTTAAGATTTTCCGGTGAGTTTATAAGTAAACCCGAATCACAAATATTGTTAAAAGCCAAGGTTGCAAACACTGTTACCGAAATGCCTTTATTATTAAATAAATCGTTAGGTAAAAAAAGAACAATTGCAATTTTGGCAAATGAAATTTGGCGGTGGAAATTAAACGCTGTAAAAGAAAGCGAATTAGTATTTAACAGCTTAATAAACGAATCGGTTAAATGGCTTAATGTTGCTTCCGAACAAAAACAACTTAACGTAAAGACCGTAAAACAAGTTTATGGCAAAGCCGAAGAAATTGAATTTTTTGCATCTGCCTACGACGAAACTTATAATCCGTTAGAAAATGCCGAAATTACTATAAAAGCTAAACGAGGGAATGCAGAATATGAAACAATTACCGAACCATTAGGTAACGGGTTATATAAAGCTACGTTAAATATTTCCGAACCCGGTTATTATAATTATACGGCAACCGGAAATTATAAAGGTAAAATAATAGGAACCGATACAGGAAAGTTTTCTATCGGAGAAATTGACTTGGAAAAAATCAATTTAAAACAAGATAGAGATCTACTGTTATCTCTTTCGGGAAATACCGGCGGTAAATTTTTTGAAAGTAATAATTATAATGATTTTATTAAAAACTTAAATTTAAGTTTACAAAACTCAGATAAATTTATTTACACGAATAAAGAAATTAAACTATGGAATTTGGAAACTGTTTTAGTTTTAATTATTTTACTTTTGGCAATTGAGTGGATTATCAGAAAAAAATTGGGTTTATTGTAATTTCACATTGATTTTAATTGGGGATTTATTTAATTACATAATAAGGACTTATTTATCTTTTTATAATAGAAGGAATAAAATGAATACTATTTTAACAACAAAAGATAGAATTGGAATTGAAATAATTGATAATCAGCACGAAAAACTTCACAGATTGGCTACCGAGCTAAATATTGCCTTTTCTGAGAATAAAACATATGAAATTAAACATATTATGCACCAAATTGTTGAAGAAATGGCTTTCCATTTTGAAACCGAAGAAAAATTTATGAAAGAGCATAATTGTTTTGAAATTACTCACGTTTTAGAGCATCAAAGATATTTAGAAAAAACTAAAAATTATTACAAAGCCATAAAATCCAATAAAAACAATAGCGTAACTGAATTTTTACAATCTTTTAGACTGTGGTTCTATAATCATCTTGAAATAAATGACAGAAAACTTGCAAAAGCCCTACTTAAATAAATGTTTTCTTTATTAAATGAAACTTTAAATTTATTATTGCCCGGCTTTTGCAGTGGTTGTAATAAAAAACTAACTGCCAAAGAACAATGGTTGTGTAATAACTGTTTTTCGGCACTTGAAATTGCCGATAGCGCTTTTATTAATAGTTTTTACAATGAAAAATTTGCAGGTGTTTCGCATATTAATTTCTTGTATTCTTGTTTTAAGTATCAAAAAGGAGAAGTATTTCAAAAACTTATTCATAAATTAAAGTATGAAGGATATTTTAGAATTGGGAAATTTCTGGGTAATATACTTGGTAATAACTTAATAAAAAGTTTACCAATTAATGAGTATAACATAATTCTTCCTGTTCCTATTCATAAAATAAAAAAAATTGAACGAGGTTTTAATCAATCCGAGTATATTGCAAAACAAATTGCCAAAATAACAAATATTAATTATTCTACTAAAGTTGTTTTTAGAAAAGTTTATAAAGAAAGCCAAACAACTTATAATAAAATAGAACGTTTAAACAATATTAAGGGCGTTTTTTATATTAAAAACCCCGACTTAATAAAATCGAAAAATGTTATTGTTGTTGATGATATAATTACAACAGGCGGAACGGTTATTGAAATAACAAATTTGTGTAAAAAGGCAGGAGCTAATAATATTGCTGTACTATCTGCCGGTTTAACCGTTCTTAAATGTTAATTATTTTTACCCTAAAATTACTCAATAAAAATTATTTTTTTTTGTAAATTTATACCTTTAATATCAAATTTTATCGGATTAAAATGAGAAATGTACTTTTAATATTAGTATTTTTAAGTGCTCCTTTTTTTGCACAACAACCGGGAAGCGTAATAAATTATTCATCAATGAAAGATATAAATAATATTTATATTAAAAATAATATTCTGTATTCGGCTTCTACAGGAGGCATTTTTTCTTTTAATTTAACCGATTCAACTTATTTTGCATTAAATAAAGCAAGCGGTCTTTCAAGTCAAACTAATACCGCTATAGGAGTAGATAACCAAAATAAAATATGGATCGGTTCATCCGAGGGTATAATAGATGTTTATAATCCCTTAACCGGTTCCATAAATAAAATTCTTGATATTTTTAATTCAGATAAAACAAAAAAACAAATAAATGATATTACGATAAGCGGTGATACTGTTTTTGTGGCAACGGATTTTGGACTATCATTAATCAATTCAAAAACATTGGCTTTTATAGAAACTGTTATTAAATTTGGCTCGTTTAACAGTGAAACTAAAGTATCTAACGTAATTAGAGATAAATTGATATATGTTAATACTTCTTTAGGTATAGCAGTACAAAAACAAAATGCGACAAACCTTTCTTCACCTGAATCGTGGAACACTTATACTTTCCCTTCCTCTTTTGGAGTTACTTCAATTAATCGAATAACAGTTAATAACAACAAAGTTTTAATTGCAACCAACAAAGGTATTTTTACTATACAAAACAATGCCATTGTACAATATGATTTAGTAGGCTTTAACTTAATTGATGTTAAAATTGCTGAAAACGGTATATGGGCTTTAGGTGCTTATGATTTAATTTATAACGGAACAGACGGTTATTTTGTTAAATATCATAGTGATGGACCAATATATAAACGTTTAATACAAGTTGGATCAGACGAATTTTATATTTCAACTTCTGCCGGTGTATTGCATGCAAAAAACAACACTACTCGTTTTATTTTCCCTTCAGGTCCGGCAACTAACTCTTTTCAATATTTGGGTGTGGAAAATTCCGGCAAAATTTGGTCTGCAACCGGTAGAGACGGATTTGGAATAGGAATAATGCACTATGACGGTTTAAATTGGAAACTTTTTAATAGTATTAACACTCCGGCTATTTCTTCAAATGATTTCTATAAAGTTTCCGTTGCATCCGATAATACGGTTTACGGTTTATCTTGGGGCAACGGCTTTACGGCTTTTAAAGGGGATAAAATAAACACTTTTAATACTAATAATACCGGCATGATAGGTATTCCTAAAACACCAACTTTTTTGGTTATTGCCGATATAAAAAAAGATAATATTAATAATACATGGATATTAAATTATTGGCCCGGCAACAAAAAACCTTTTAGTGTATTAACTACAGATAGTACTTGGTATCATTACGATTTCATCCCATTTCCCATTTCAGCCGAAGCTACTTTTGGTTCAAT
>DAINPX010000109.1:0-9022 GCA_036743235.1 Melioribacteraceae bacterium | reverse complement strand
TTTAAATTGGTTTCCAAGTAAAAAGGCTGAATGGGAAGTATGGTTAACGGATGTTGAGTACGAAAATAATTCAATACCTGCAACATTCTCGTTATTACAAAATTATCCAAATCCGTTTAACCCAAGTACAAAAATAATATTTGAGTTAAGAGAGAATGCCAATACAAGTCTATCAGTATATAATGTATTAGGTGAAAAAGTTGCAACTTTGGTTAATCAAAATTTAAACGCCGGAAAATATAGTTACAATTTCGATGCATCGAAATTATCATCCGGAATATATTTCTATACATTAGAATCCGGAAAAAATATTGCAACCAAGAAAATGATGTTGATAAAGTAATTTTATAAAAACTGAGACTGCCTCTTAACATAAAGATGACTACAAGAAATACACAACTGTTTTCTGCTTACTCATACTCCCTTAATGATTAAACTCACTTTATTAATCTCTCCTAATAAGAAAACGCAAGCATTGTTAGTTAAAAATAGTATTATTTAATTGCTCCAAAAACTGTTAAAGTTAACTCCTATAAGTAATTAATAGGGGTTTAATTTAAATGAGAAATAAAGTAAATTGTCAAATTGAAGTTTCGAGACAGTCTCAATATTAAAACAAATGAAAAAAATAATTATTACTCTAAGTATTCTTATATATTCGGTATCGGCTGCACAAATATTTGTAGATCCTAATGGCAGTGATTTAAATAGCGGTACAATTGATAACCCTCTTTTAACTATTATTAGAGCTATGGATATTGTTCAACCAAATACAATTATTTATTTACGAGAAGGGACTTATTATTATAGTAGTACCATTAAAACCTTAATTAATGGTGAAGAGAATAAACCGATTAAACTTTGGGCTTATAATAACGAAAAGCCGGTAATTGATTTTACAAATCAACCGGTTTCAACTAATTCAAGAGGCATTTATATAAATAAAAATTATTGGCACATTAAAGGACTGGAAATTAGAGGTGCTAAAGATAACGGAATTTATATTACCGGAAATTACAATAAAATAGAAAATTGTTCTATACATAACTGTTGTGATACTGGTTTGCAAATTAGCGGGGGTGGATCAAATAATGTAGTTGTTAATTGTGATTCTTACAATAATTATGACTCTTTGACCTTGGGAGAAAACGCAGACGGTTTTGCTCCTAAACTAGATATTGGACCCGGAAATGCTTTTATTAATTGCAGAGCTTGGGAAAATTCCGATGACGGCTGGGATCTTTATGAATCGGATGATCCTGTTGTTATTACTAACTGTATGGCTTTTAGAAACGGTCATAACGTTTGGGGAATACAAAATTTTCAGGGAGATGGTAACGGATTTAAGTTAGGCGGTAATTATGTTTCGGGTTCGCACATTATTACCGGTAGTATTGCTTTTGATAATAAATCTAAAGGATTTGATCAGAATAATAATACAGCCGGTGTAATACTATACAATAACACGGCTTTTAGAAATGAAGGAAAAAACTATTCGTTTACTTCAAATCCTAATTTTTCAAGGCATATATTAAAAAACAATATATCATTTCAAGGTAATATTTCCATTGCGGATTCTTCAATAGTCGAAAAAAATAGTTGGCAAGGATTTATTGTTTCTATAAATGATTTTTTATCTTTGGATACAAATGGTGTAACAGATTTAAGAAATTTAGATGGCGAAATTAATGAGACAAATTTTTTACATCTAAATTTGAATAGTATGATGGTAGATGCAGGCGTTCAAGTCGGGCTTTCTTATTCCGGTACTGCTCCGGATTTAGGAGCATATGAAACGATTGGTGTTCAAGTAGAAAATAAAAGTAAAAATATTTTCAATGACTTTAAACTTAACCAAAATTTTCCTAATCCTTTTAATCCTATTACTAATATTTCTTTTAGTATTAATAAAAGCGGATTTGTTAATTTAACAATTTATGATATATTAGGTAATAAAGTTGAAGAATTGATTAATGATTACCTTTTAAGTGGTATTTATAATACTATTTGGTTTGCAAATAGTAATAAAAATTTAGTTTTATCATCAGGAATATATTTCGCAAATTTAAATTATAATTTTAAGCAACAAACCATCAAAATGATTTTAGCTAAATAACATGAATAAAATTAGATTAACAATTAATATAGTATTTACTTTTATTATTTACATTAACATTATTTCTCAAGAATTTAGTTGGAAATTAGCAGAGGATATAGAAAATAATATAAAGATACCAAATTTTCCGGATAATGAATACTTTATTACAGATTATGGAGCAATTGGAGACGGAAACTATGATTGTTCGCAAGCAATAAAAAATGCCATTGAAGTATGCCATAATAATGGTGGCGGTAAAGTTATTATTCCTGAAGGAATATTTTTAACAGGCTCAATTTACTTAAAAAGTAATGTTAATTTACATGTATTAAAAAACGCAGAATTAAAATTTAGTACACAAACCGAAAAATACCTTCCGGTAGTACTTAGCAGATGGGAAGGGGTTGAATGTATGAATTATTCATCATTAATCTATGCAAATAATGAAAAAAATATTGCTATAACGGGAGATGGTATTTTAAATGGGCAGGGTAATAATAATAATTGGTGGTGGTGGAAAGGACTTAAGGAATATGGTTGGAATGATAGTTTGCCAAGTCAGAAAAGTTCAAGGGATAAGCTATTTAAAATGAATGATGATAACATCCCTGTTGAAAAAAGAATAATGGGCAAAAATGAATATCTTAGACCAAATTTTGTTCAATTTTATTATTGTAATAATATTTTAATCAGTGGGGTTAAGTTTAAGGATTCTCCTATGTGGTTTATTAATCCTGTGCAATGTAAAGATATAACTATTAGCGGAGTTAAAATTGAAGGACTCGGTCCTAATAATGACGGATGCAACCCGGAAAGTTGTGAGAATGTTTTAATAAGTAATTGTTTCTTTAATACGGGAGATGACTGTATTGCTATAAAATCAGGGAGAAATAATGATGGCAGAAGAATTGGAATACCAAGTGAAAATATAGTGATAAAAAATTGTAGAATGGAAGAAGGGCACGGTGGAATTGTTATGGGTAGTGAAATATCAGGAGGAGTAAAGAATATTTTTGTTGAAAATTGTGAAATGAATAGCCCTAACTTAGATAGAGCAATAAGAATAAAAACTAACTCAGTGCGTGGTGGATTTGTAGAAAACTTATATGTTAGAAATATTACAATAGGTGAAGTAAAAGAAGCAGTTTTAAAAATTAATTTTTATTATGAAGAAGGAGATAATGGAAAACACACTCCATTAGCAAAGAACATAATACTTGAGAATATTATTTCTCAAAAAAGCGATTATGCAATTTGGATAAAAGCATATGAGAGGGCAAAAGTGGAAGGATTAAAAATTATTGATTGTAAATTTAATAACGTAAGTTACAATTCTATTTTAGAAAATGTAATATCTCCGTTTTATAAAAATTATTTCGTAAATTGTAAACAAGTTAATTAATACAAAATGAAAAAAATTAAATATAGTTTATTAATAACCTTTATATTATTAACTGTTATTAGTATTAAAGGTCAACAAAGAAATTTATTTGTTGATAATTTAATAAAACTTTATCCGGATACTTTAGCGTATCCAACAGAATTGAAAAGTTATAAATGGAATTATGAACAAGGCTTAGTTTTAGAAGGTATATTTCAATCTTATAAATTAACCGGGGTGGAAGAGTATTTTATATATTTGAAAAAAAATATTGATTATTATATAACACCTAATGGCGACATTAAAACTTATGAGTTTGATAGTTTTAATATTGATAATATTTCATCGGGAAGAATACTTTTGCACTTATATGAAATAACTAAAGAAGAGAAATATAAAATTGCTGCCGATAAGTTATTTGATCAGTTAAATGCACAACCTCGTACAAGTGAAGGAGGTTTTTGGCATAAAAAGATTTATCCCAATCAAATGTGGTTAGATGGTTTATTTATGGGTGAACCCTTTTATTCAGAATATTCCAGAATGTTTTATAAATATGAAAACTATAAAGATATATATACTCAGTTTAAATTAATACATAAAAATTTATATGATGAAAAAACCGGATTATATTTACATGGTTGGGATGAAACTAGAAAAATGAAATGGGCTGATTCTGTTACGGGAAAATCACCTAATTTTTGGGGAAGATCTATCGGTTGGTTTATTATGTCAATGGCGGAAGTGCTTCAATCATATCCAATAGAATACAAACAGTATAATGAGATATTAACTATTTATAAAAATTTAGCTGAATCATTATTAAAATATCAAGATCCCAAAACTAAACTTTGGTATCAAATTATTGATAAAGGAGATAAAAAAGGGAATTATATTGAAACTTCTGCTTCTTTAATGTTTATTTATTCCTTTATTAAAGGATTTAACACTAAACTTTTAGATAAAAAATATTATGATATTGCTAAGGAAGCTTACGAATCGTTAAAAAAAGAGTTTATTAGTAAAGATGAAAACGGAAATATGTTTTTAGAAAACGTTGTATCTGTAGGTGGTTTAGGAGGAAATCCGTTTAGAGATGGAAGTTTTGAATATTATATTAGCGAACCACTCCGTAAAAATGATTTTAAGGGGTACGGCGTTTTAATTTTAGTTGAAAATGAGTTTAATAAATTATTTATTTGTAAATAAAATTTTGTTAAGATTGTTGAGAAAAAAATGGCAGATGATAGAATACAGCCCGCAAAATTAGAAGATTTGGCAAAAATATTAGGTGTATCAAAAGTAACTATTTCAAAGGCATTAAGAGATCATCCTGATATTTCGGATGACACAAAAAATAGAATAAAACAATTAGCCGATGAATTAGGATATCGCCCAAATATGATGGCTCGAAACTTATCGTCTCGAAAATCAAATATTATCGGAATAGTCGTTCCAAAAATAGCACACTTTTTTTTCAGTTCAATAATTGAAGCTGTTTATGATACTGCTTTTGAAAAGAATTATGATAGTGTAATTATGGTTTCTCAAGAGTCAGTTGAAAGAGAGAAGCAACATCTACAATCATTAATTTCAATGCGAGTTGACGGTTTAATAATTTCAATAACCGAACAAACAAAAGATGTTGCTGTGTTTGAAAGAATCTTAGGTATGAAGATTCCAATCGTATTTATTGACCGCGTTCCAAACCTTACGAATGTACCTACAGTAACAGTGGACGATAGAGGCGGAGCTTTTATGGCGGTAGAACATTTTATTCAAAAAGGGTTTAGAAAAATAGGGCTAATAGGTGGTTATGACCATATTAATATTGGGCAAGCTCGTAGCTTGGGATTTTACGATGCAATGAACAAATATAATGTTCCTATTAAAGAAAACTGGGTAGTGAAAGGGGGTTTTAGCGAAGTTGACGGATTTAACGGACTTAAAAAAATACTTGCCAGCGGAGAGATACCTGAAGCTATATTGGCGGCAACGTATCCGGTTGCATTGGGCGTATATGCAGCTGCTTCCGAAATTGGAATAAAAATTCCAAATGATATTAATGTTATGTGTTTTGGTAACAATATTTATAAATATATGGCACCTTCCGTATTTGATTTTATAAGTCAACCATCGGAAGAACTTGGAAGGAGAGCTGTTAATTTATTGATAGAGTTAATGACAAAACCTGAAAATGTTAAAGAAAAAAATATAGAACTGCAAACAAAGTTATTACTAAACGGTAAAAAACTTAACTGCATTCCAACCGTTGCATAATACCAAGATATATCCACAATATTTTAATTAATGATCACAAAAAAGCAAATTTTTATATTTGCATCTGTTTTGCTTTTTCTTATTAAATCTATAATTTATTCCCAAAATATTTATGTGGTTTCAAAAGAAAAGGGAGCAAAATTTAGATCAATTCAATCAGCATTGGATCAAATAAAAGATGATAAGGTTGTTTCTTTTATATACATCAAAAACGGTATATATAAAGAAAAACTTTATATTGTGAAAAATAATATAGTAATAATAGGAGAAAGTAGAGAAGAAACCAAAATTGAATATGCCGAATTAAGAAAGAATTGGGTTGCCAAAAATAATACGGATTATGGTTCTGCGGTAATTAATATAAATAAAAACTTAGAAAATATTTCGTTTATTAATTTAACAGTAAATAATAATTATGGAAATGCAAACGGCGATCATGATCATGCATTTACAATAAGATCGTTTGAAAATACTACAAGAATAATTATAGATAATTGCTCAATAATTTCTGAAGGAGGGGATGCATTATCTTTATGGAGTTTTAGTGACGGCATGTTTTACCACAACAATTGCTTTTTTGAAGGATATGTTGATTTTGTTTGTCCCCGGGGGTATTGTTATATTGAAAACAGCAAGTTTTTTGGGCATAATCTAACAGCAGCAATTTGGCATGACGGAAGCTTTGATGAAAGATTAAAATTTGTTATTAAGAATTGTAGATTTGACGGAGTGGTCGGTTTCCCTTTAGGGCGATTTCATTGGGATGCACAATTTTATTTATTGTCTTGTAGGTTTTCAAAGAATATGAAAGATAAAACAATTTTTTTTGCTCCTTCTAAACCTCCACGAACATTAAAATGGGGAGAAAACAGAATATATTTTTCAGACTGTACAAAAGATGGTGAACAGTATGAATGGTATAAGGATAACTTGGTGGGTATTAATTCTGAAGATATTACGCCGGAATGGACATTTAATAATATTTGGAATCCTAAAGAGGAATTAAAACAAATTTATTCTAATTTTAGAGAATTGCAAAAATTAATATCTCTTAAATAAACATTTAATAAACTTAAGTACTAATAAAAAAATATGAAAAAATACTATAATTTAATAGTAATTCTATTTCTATTAACTATTGCATTAAATGCTGAAGTAAAAAAAATAGAAATAATAATAAAAAATAGTGCAGAAATTGCACTTGAAGAATATTCGGTAAACCTAAATTTTAATCAATTTGCAGCTTTTAGCGGGCTTAATGAAATTAATTTTATTATCAAAGAATATGATAACATTGTTCCTTTTCAGATATATGAAACGGAGAAGAATAAAAAAATTGTTTTTAATATTAATCTCAAACCAAAAGAATCAAAAATCTTAGAATTGATTTATGGTGATGAAATTAAACAACCAATATTTAATCCCCGTGTATATGCCGAGCTTTCAATGAAACAAAACGATGTTTATTATGAAAAGAGATTTAGAGGTTCGGAATTTACGAGAGTTAAAAAAATAAAAGTTCCGGCAATACATACGGATCATGATGCTTTATTTAAATTTGAAGGACCCGGGTGGGAATCGGAATTAGTAGGTTACCGCTTTTATCTTGATTGGAGAAACACAAGTGATATTTTTGGTAAAAAAACAAATGAATTAATACTTTCTACAGTAGGTGTTCATGATACGGTTGCCAAAGACGATTCCTACCATACTATGCAAGATTGGGGGATGGATATATTTAAAGTGGGTAATAGTTTGGGGATTGGTTCAATTGGAATGTGGGCTAACAACAAAGTAAATATGGTTGCAAAAACAGATAGTATATTTTGCGAAATTAAATCAACAGGACCCATTAGAGCTGAAATAATAACTAATTATTATGGTTGGTTAGTCGGTAATAATAAATATGATTTAGAATCAAAATTAAGCATATTAGCAGGAAGCAGATTAACAAAGGTTGATTTGGCTATTAAAAACGCAGAAAATATAATTACCGGATTAGCTAAACATCCAAATACTGAGATGTTCCAAAGTACAGGTAAAGGTAAATGGGATTATTTAGCATTATACGGAAAACAAACTTTAGTAAATGATCAAGATAAATTAGGAATAGCCATATTCTATAAGCTTGTTGATAAAATTGAAACTTCTGAAGATGACATAAATTATCTGATAAAATTGAGACCAAAAAATGATAAAGTAACTTACTACTTTGCCGCAGCTTGGGAACAAGAAAAAAATGGTATTAAAACATTGGAAGATTTTAAAAAATATTTAGACGATACTTTAATCAGGTTAGAAAATCCTGTAACTATAAAAATTAAATAACGGAACAAGTTATGGAAAAATATTATTTACATGAAGATAGGTTCTTTAGTGCTGATACCACAATAAGAAAATATGCGCGTGAAATTTATTCAACAATTAAAGATATGCCAATTATTAGTCCTCATGGGCATGTAGATATAAGCATGTTTGCTGAAAATAGACCGTTTCCAAATCCAACAAAACTATTTTTAACACCTGACCATTATGTTTACCGTATGTTGTATTCACAAGGTATTACAATGGAAGAATTGGGAATTCCAGCTATTGACGGTATTGATGTTGAACAAGATCCAAAAAAAATATGGCAATTATTTGCAGAAAATTATCATCTTTTTAACGGAACTCCATCAGGGAATTGGTTAGCACATGAATTTAATGTGGTCTTTGGAATCGAAGAAAAACCATGTAGAGAAAATGCACAAATAATTTATGATTACTTACAAGAAAAGATAGATAGCCCGGAGTACTTACCACGAGCACTTTTTGAAAAATTTAATATAGAAGTATTAACAAGTACCGATGCAGCAAGTGATTTATTAGAAAATCACAAAAAAATTAAAGAATCGGGGTGGAATAAAAAAATTATACCATGTTTTAGACCGGATGGGGTTACCGACTTATCTAATAAACGTTGGAGAGAAAATTTAAAAGCTTTAGAAAATTCCGTTTGTTATGAGATAACAAATTATCATATGTTTATTAAAGCACTTGAAGAACGGCGAGCATTTTTTAAATTAATGGGTGCTACATCTACAGATCATGGAGTAACATATGCATATACTCATCAACTATCTGATAATGAAGCTGAAAAAATATTTAGTAAAGCATTAAAAGAGAATATTACTGAAGATGAAGCTTCGCAATTTACAGCACATATGCTAATGGAAATGGCTAGAATGAGTTGTGAAGACGGATTAACAATGCAAATACATGTA
>DAINPX010000108.1:0-9044 GCA_036743235.1 Melioribacteraceae bacterium | reverse complement strand
TGTATAAGTGTTCTTTTTAGATGTTAAGGCTGCAACCATAGGAGTTAAAATAAAGATTAGTATAGGATTAAGATTTACAAAAAATTCAAAATTTTCACTTACAAAACCTTCAAATGCACGTGCGGTATATTGCGGTAAGGTTAACCAATTATGAGCAAATAGTGTTTGCACCGGTATTAAAATAAAAATGAAGAAAAGGAATCTTAAATCTCGTAACGGAAAATTTTTGATATAATATCTACTCTTCTCTTTAAAACTCATTTTACTTAAATCGTCATCTTCTTCAACATTCTCTTTTGTTTTATTCCCATCAGCATTTTTAATCTCACTTAATGCTTTTTCAATTGATTTTTTTGACATGATAAAGGCAACTACACTTATCCCGACTACGGTTAAACCGACATACGCATAAAAAACTCCGGTAATTCCAAAATTTTGGCGTAATGGAGGGCTTATTAAACCGGGTAAAAAACCACCTAAGTTCATCAATGCATATAACATTGCATACCCCATACCTGCTGTTTTTTCTGTTGTAAGTTGCTTTACGCCTGCATATGCAGCAGGTTGATAAATACCATAACCTAATACAATTCCTAAAATTCCTATCATTGCAATAATATGAGCACCACCCCATAATCCATTTCCTCCGACTGAGGGAGAAAAAGCGATCAAAAATCTTCCTACTAACATTAAGCTTAAAGCTATAAGAAATGATCTTCGCAACCCAATCCAATCAACCGTAGCTCCTAAAAATAACATACTTAAAGTTATACCGCCTGTTAATATACCCACCATATTACCTGCCTTTATATCATCAAGCCCTATCTCATTAAAAAACATTGCCAACAAACTTAATACTCCAAAATAGGTTAATCCTTCAAGAACATAAGAAAGATTTAATCCAAATAATGCGCGAGATGTGTGTGCTAAATCAATAAAAGGTTGTGTTAACTCTTTTGTAATGTTTTTTAGCATATTTTCTTTTTTTGTTTCATTACTCATATTTTTTGTTTCCTTTATATAATATTTACCTCAGTTTCCAATTCAATACTAAATTTAGATAATACTGTTTTTTTTATTTTTTCACTAAAACTAACAATTTCACTCCCTTTAGCTTTACCATAATTAACTAAAATCAATGCTTGTTTTTCATAACACCCCACATCATCTATGCGTTTCCCCTTAAATCCGCATTTTTCTATTATCCAACCGGCAGATAATTTATACTTATTTTCGTTAACGGTAAAATATACCAAATCAGAATATTTTTCAATTAATTCTTTAAACTTATCTTTATCTACTTCAGGATTCTTAAAAAAACTTCCTGCATTTCCATACTTTTTATAATCGGGAATTTTACTTTCTCTTATATTTATAACTGCTTTACGAACATCAATTAAATCAAACTCTTTCATACCCTGCAAATAGTTTTCTAAAGCTTTATATGTTAAATTAAATTTTCTAATTTTAGACAATTTAAACGTAACTTTGGTTATTATCCCTTTGTTTTTTAAATCATATTTAAATTTACTTGTTCTATATCCAAACTTACATTCTTCCCGTAAATAATATTCTAATCGTCCAGTTTCAAAATTAAAAAACTCCAATTTATAAAAAAAATCTTGTAATTCCACACCATAAGCACCAATATTTTGAATTGGTGACGCTCCTACATTACCCGGTATTAAAGATAGGTTTTCAGCTCCAAAATAATTTTTATTAACACAAAATTCAACAAATTTATCCCAATTAGTTCCGGCACTCACTTCAATATATACAATCTCATTATCTTCATCTATAATCCTTATGTCATCTTTAATATATCTAAAAATTAGTCCTTTAAAATCTTGCTTAAAAAGAATATTACTTCCACCGCCCAAAATATAATAATTTGTTTTATTATTTTTAATAAATGCTCTAATTTCGTGTAAATCATCAATTATTTCTGCTTCCGCAAAATAATCAGCACAAACTTCCAAATTAAAGGTATTGTAATCTTTTAAGTTAAAATTCTTTAATATTTCCATATATATCGCAATTTTTTTGACACTTAATTTACAAAATATTTTAATATTCTTTTAGTTTATTATTTAAATCTTTAACTATTAAATCAACTCCATCGCTTTCAAAAACTATAGTACCCAATAAATCAGTTCTTAATACTTTTGTTTTTTTATCAAATCTTTTTAATACTTTTGAATTTGGGAATCCATATGGATTAAGTGTTCCACAGCTAATAATTGTATATTTCGGCTTTACATATTCTATAAACAAGCTATCTGATGAAGAATTACTACCATGGTGACCCGCCTTTAACACATCCGATTTCAAAAAATTTCCGTATTTGTTAACATAGTATTTCTCCATATTTCGAGTAGCATCTCCCATAAAAAGGAATGATCTTTTGCCAAATACAATTTTTAGAACTCCGCTTTTTTCATTATTATTATGTGAAACATTCATAGTATCATTAAGAATAAATATTTTTAAGTCTTGAACATTTAATACCTTATTTTCATAATAGTTAATTTTTATTTGTTTTCTTTTTAACATTTTTTCAAATTCAAAATCTTTTATTTCGGCAGTATCCATTCTGGGTTTGTATAGCTCTTTAATTTTTACATTTTCAATTACAGAAAGTAATCCCATATAATGGTCTGCATCAAGATGGGTAATAAATACATAATCAAGTTTATTTATATTTAGATATTTCAACGTTGGAATTATCGCTTGCTCCCCTGCATCATAAAAATCGGTCTTATTACCTGAATCTATTAAAATTGCTTTATTATTTACTGTTTTAATTAAAAACGAATCACCTTGTCCTACATCAATAAAAACTACTGTTAATTTTTGATTCGTAAAGCTAAATTTAACAAAAAAGTAACAAAAAAATATAAAAGATAAGACTATTATGTATTTTTTTCTTCTATCTGATAATACTGTTTTTGTTATAAAAAAACCTATAATAATTATTATGTAATAAAATGCCCCATCATATTGTGTAAAGCCATAAAACTCTACAAATGAAAACTTAATATTGGCAAATAAATTAATTAAATAGTTATTAAAACAGATTAATAATTGTACTCCGGACGCAAAAATAACACCTAATTTAATAATAAATAAGCTTATAATTAAAGATACTATTCCAAATATTAAAATTAAAGAAATTAACGGGATAACAAAAATATTGGATATTATGGCAATAAGTGAAATTTGGTGAAAATAAATTAATAATATTGGTAATGTTGTTATTTGACACGCTAAAGTAATTAGTAGTAATAATAATATTTTTTTAAAAGTATTATTAAGATTAAATTTACGTAAATAATTATCGGCAGCATTACCAACTAATATTATTGTGAGTACGCTTATAAACGAAAGTTGTAAACCTACGTTAAATAATTCACCCGGGTTAAATAACAAAATAATAAAAAGACTTAAAAAAAGTGAATTTAATCCAGCATAATCTCTATTTAAGTATTTACAAAGCAAGAATACAACTCCCATAATTGTTGCCCTTACCACCGAAGGACTATTTCCGGTTATATAACAGTAAAGTATTAAAACAATAATTGTTAAAAGATACCTGAATGTAAGTTTAAAACGTCCAAATAATAACAACAAAATATAAACTATTAATCCGACATGTAATCCCGAAACAGCCAAAACATGAGCTACACCTACTTTTGCAAATTCATCTTTTATATTTTCATCCAATGCCCCTCTATCACCTAAAATTAATCCTCTAAGCAACGCATACGATTTAATTTCGTAAATTTTGCTTAAATTTATATCTAACTTTTCTTTTAAAGTTGTAATATAATTTTTAATATTAAATTTTGAAACTTTATTAATTGAAAAAGAACTATCGTAATTAGCATAAGCAACCCCTATTATATTTCTACTTTTTAAAGTGCCTCGATAGCTTATATCACCCAAAATGCGTTTTTCGGGTGGATTTAATAATCTTCCGGTAAAAATAATTTTATCATTAATGTTAAATTTGTCATATACTTTTTGTCTATTGAATGTTGTATCTACTTTAATGTTAACAAGTAAGTTTATTGATTTACAATATTTGATATTATTTATTAAAATAGAATCTGTTTTTATTTCAACTTTTATAACATTATTTTTAATTAAATTTATTTCGTTAACTTCACCGAATATTTTTGCATTTTTAATATAGTTTATACCAAAATCCCATCTATCCATCAAATTATTTTCTATAGTAAATCGAATTATTCCGATTAAAAGGGGAATTAATATTAAAGTTATTTGTTTTATATTATCATTTTTAATTTTTAAAGATAAAATTGCAATTAAAGAAAAAATAAATGTTAATAACAAAATAATTATTAAGTTAAAAGTAATAATAGAAGCAAAAAAAATTCCGGTAGCAAATAAAACCGATATTAGTATAGTCGGATATTTAAGAGAATAACTCATTAGTAATAAAACTTTTAATTTGGGAAATATCCTTAATACTTTTTGAAATTTTCTCTGCCATATACCCTGCCGAAATTGTTAAACCCGGATTTAATGTATGTGTTTTTAAACTTAAATCTTCAAAATTTCCGTGGTCTGTAAATATCAAAATTGTAGTATTTTTATCATAATTACTAAGTACAGCACTCAAAAACAAATCTAAACTATTAAAAAAATTTTTAAAATCATCTTTCAATCTCCCATGTCCCAAATAATCTGTAAAAAAATATTCATATAAAACCAGATCATATTTTTCAACCATCAAAAGCAAATTAAACGCAGCTTGTTCAGGCGATAAAATAGGTAACTTATATTTTAACTTTGAAACCCATCTATGGTTATCAATTTCCGGACTTAACGCTTCCCCCTTAAGTAGGTTCTCATATTTATTTAATGGCATTCCGGAATATAAACAACACAATGTGGGAACGCTAACCCGTGAATACCCTTTTTCTAAATAATCAAAATAAATTTGTGGATAAGCATTTGCAAAAAAAGGTTTTTTATTTTTTTTTAATGCATCTAAAAATATATTGTCCGATTTTATAAACTTATGAAGAGAAGAATGGGGAAATGGTCCAAAATGTTTTCCTAAAAACTTTTGAGAATTTATTCCGCAAAATATTGATGTTTGCCCTGTACCGCTTTGAGGTAATTCCATAACGCCCATAATCGTATCGGTTGGAAATATAAATTTATCTTTACAATCAATATTTGAATTGCTTAGTGAAGGTATATCACCAAATATTTCCGTAAAAGTTCTAAAATTAAACTTAAAAAAAGGATTATTTACTTCATCAGTTTTTCCAATTCCAACTCCGTCTAAAAAAATTAAAATAACCTTATTCACTTTGATTCAACTAAAACAGTAACAGGTCCATCATTTAATATTTTTACCTTCATCATTGCTCCAAATATACCGGTTTTAATTTTTTCTTTCGGATAGTTATTTTTAATTCTTTCTATAAAAAGGTTATAAAAACTCTCGGCTATTTCGGCAGTAGCTGCTTCCGTAAAATTTGGTCTGTTTCCTTTTTTTGTTTCACCATATAATGTAAACTGCGAAACTATTAACAATTCTCCGTTAATTTCTTTTACCGATAAATTCATTTTATTGTTCTCATCCTCAAATATTCTTAAATTTAAACATTTATCGGCTACAAAACTTACATCAGCAATTTTATCTTCATTTTTAACACCTAATAAAATAACCATTCCCTTATTAATTTCAGCTTTATAATTTAGCTCATCAACAAATACTGCGGCTTCCGATACCCTTTGTATTAATGCTCGCATAAATATTCTCCGCAAATTATCCTAATGATATTAGAATAGTCTTTTATAAATTCTATTTTAGTATAACCTTCTTTTTCCATTATGCCTTTTATATCAATTTCCTGTCCTTTTCCTATTTCAAAAAATAAATTCCCATTATTCTTTAAGTGACTTAATCCAAAGTTCGAAATTCGAATATAAAAACGTAAACCGTCGCTATAATCGGTTAGTGCAATTTCCGGTTCATAATCAAGAATTTCTTTTTGTAAGTTAACATAGTCTTTTTTTGTAACATAAGGGGGATTTGAGACAATAACATCGTATTTAGACAAATTAAAATTTTTCTCTAGTATATCAACTTCTAAAAATTCTATTTTTTCATCAACTGAATTATACTCAGCATTATATTTTGCAATTTCCAAAGCAGGTTTCGAAACATCAATAGCATGTATTTTACATTTTAAATGTTTTGCCAAAGCAATTGCTATTGCACCGCTGCCAGTTCCAATATCAAGAATATTTATTTCTTTATTCTTATATCTATTGATAATAGCTTCAACCAATAACTCGGTTTCAGGTCGTGGTATCAGCACAGATTGATTAACAAATATTTTTAAACCAAAAAACTCGGTATATCCCAAAATATATTGCAATGGTTCAAACTTCGATCGTCTTGCTAAAAATTGCCTATACAGTTCCTTTTCATTTTCTGTTAATGGTCTATCGAAATTAAGATAAAGGTTTAATCTTTTCATACCCAAAATATCGGCAAGCATCAGTTCTGCATTCAATCTTGCCTCCTCAATTCCTTTTTTGCTTAAATAATCGGAACTAAGCTCAATAGCTTCTAAAACTTTTAACATAAATAATAATTTTTATTACTTTATTTACTGTAAGTAGTTAAAATATATTCGGCAACTGCCCTTGCTTCGGCAGGTTTAACACCCTGATTCGGCATTGCCGGATAATCAGGATTAATTTTAATAGGATTAAGAATAAATTTTGCTAAATCGTCAATTTTTCCTTCGTATTTTTTTAATACTTCGTTGTAAGGAGGTCCAACAATTTTTTTATCAAATGCATGACATGCCACACATTTACCTTTATAAATATCCTCCCCGTTAATAATAACAGTTGTTATACCCAAACTTTGCTTAAACTCATCTTGATAAACCAAATACTTTTCAGAAATTATTTGTATTTCTTTATTTGTAGATACACTAAAAGCAGAAGTATTTTGCACTACACCTAACAATACTATAAGAATAGATAAAAATATTATTGAATTAATAGATTCAAATTTGCTTTCTTTTAACATCCTATAAAGGTTTATAGCTATAACTAATAATATTGCCAAGGTAAATATTAAAAGTATAAAATAATCTGTTGATAAACCGGTTAAGGGAGTAAATACAACTTTTAATGAAATAATTATTATATATGTAATAACCGAAATAATATTTCCTGTTATACCAAATTTGTTTAATTTAATAAAATATTCTCGTAATATAATATCTTCATTTTTCTTTAAAAGATACAAAAAGATTGAATACGATAGAAGAATTGTTAGAGCAACAAAAGATAAAAAATAAAAAACTGTATTTAACGAAAACAATACATCAAAAAAGCCGACTTTTTGCCAAATCAAATTATTTGATGAAAGTTGTAACGCCGCTATTAAAAAATATGTCGAAATTAGCAAAAAAACAAAACTCCACGTGGGATATTTTTTATTCATCAATTGTGTTTTAGTGCTATAATCTTTTACAATTTTAATTTCATTTATATCGCTATCATCTTTTAATATCCTTTTTGTAACTAAGTAAATACTTAATGAATGTTTAAAAGAATATATAAATATTGCAGCAATCAAAAACGAAATAATTGAAATATAGAAGTAGTATTCTAAATGTAAATCCCTTAAATATAAAACTTGAATAATAATTAATCCTGAAGTTAAAAGCGGAATTAGACCAAATCCCAAGACCATAACCTTGTTAAATGTTACGGAGTCTATTATTATTTTTGCTACTTTTATATATTCATCTTTGTTTTCTTTTATTCCTAATTTATAAAATTTTGAGGATAAATAAGAAAATCCCAATAAAATTGATAAATAAGGAATTAATACAAATAAACTTAACGCCAACAGATAATTAAGTAATTGTAAATGTTCTCCTGATTGAGGTAAAACCAGGTTATCTAAAAAATTCATAATATTTTCCTAAATTGATTGTAAAAACAATTTATCGATAAACAATGTAAAAACAACAAATAATATATATAAATTAAGATTTAAAAAGTTTTTTTTAATTTGAGTTTTATCAAAACTATCTTTTAATAAGCTAATATTAGAAGTTAACAGCCAAATACTACAAACAATAATTATGGAAACCGAAATTAAATTTTTCGGGAAATAAAAAAACGGGATTAATAAAGAATTAACAAATAAAGCAATAATCCAAATAAAAGATATCCTTTTTAATTGCAATTTATTAAACTTTTCGGTTAATGTCGGGTATCCGGCTTCTTTATATTCTTTATCAAATAATAACAAAAGAAGCCAAAAGTGAGGCACTTGCCATATAAAAAAAGTTAATGCTAACGATAATCCAATAGGATTAAAAATATCTCCTCCTGAAGAGACCCAGCCAATTAAAGGAGGTAGAGCACCTATTAAGGAACCCGGAACAACAGCCATTGCAATAATTTTTTTTAGAGGCGTATAAACTAAATTATACCAAAAAAGCGTTATTAATCCTAATATCAAAGAACTAATGTTTACTAAATAAAGAATCAAACTACCTAATACAACAAAGAAAATAACAAATATTAAAACAAACTTTTTAGTAACTAAATTACTAGGTAAAGGTCTGTTTTGGGTTCTTGCCATTATTTTATCAAATTTATATTCTTGTAAGTGATTTAAAGCAGCAGAACCAACAGCTAAAAAGAACACTCCAAGCAATGGTGGAATAATATTTAAGTCTATTTTCCCGCTATAAAGAACATAACCTATTGAAGTAGAAAATGCCACAAAAACAGTAATTCTAATTTTACCTAAATCAAAAAATATTTTTATCAGTTTTTTTAAATTCAATTTATTATTTTTTTTGTCCTATCTTGTTTTTATATTCCAAATCTGTTAGTACAACTAACTTGGTGTACATCATGGAGTGATTAAGCCCGCAATACTCTGCACAAGCAATATCATAACTCCCTAATTTTTCGGCTGTAAAAGAAAGATAATTGACTTTATTCATTATAACATCTTC
>DAINPX010000107.1:0-9048 GCA_036743235.1 Melioribacteraceae bacterium | reverse complement strand
CAAAAACGCACTTAAAAACGATGGGGCAATTGGGTGAGCTTTTGGTAACCAAAAATGGAAAGGCATAAATCCTGCCTTTATACCAAAACCCAAAAACGCAAATAAAAATACAATTATTTGAATATTTGAATCTACGACTTTAAAATCGGTAAAAAACCAACTTCCGCTATAGTTTTTTAATACAAAGAAAAATATATATAATAAAAATACAATTACGTGAGAAGCTGCAAAGTAATAAAAACTCCCTTTTTGCACTTCGCTTTTTTCTTTTTCTAACAGCATTGCAAAATAACCGGTAATACTCATTACTTCCCACACTATTAAAAATAAAATAGCGTGGTTAACAATTACTACAAATTGTGTTGATAATAATAATAAAACATAAAACAAAAAGACTGTTTTAATTCCTCTTCCTTCCTCAATATAACCTTTTAAATACGAATAATTATATATACTTACCGGAATAGCAATTAATTGAATGATAAATAAAAACAACAAACTTAAATTATCAAACCTTAAAAAATTCCAATACGGTTTATTATCGGTAAAACCGCCAAAACCAAATAATGGAGAGAAAATAGTACATAGTAAACTTAAACTTAAACCTACCAACAATAAAGTATTAGCATATATTAAGGACTTTTTATCGTTTTTAACAAAAACGAAAAAAATAGATAAAACCTGAATTATATAGGTTGTATTATAAAACAAGGAACCGGGGTTTAAAAAATCGATCATTTATTATTTAATTTCTCCTCTTCCGTTTTAATAATAATATCTATTATTTCGTAATAATCTAATCTTTTTTCCAATGCAAACCTAAACAACTCTTTAGATAAGAGATAACTTAAATGAGCCAATAAACTTAAATGCTGTTTTATTGATTGAGAAATTAACAAGATAAAAGTATGAACGGGTTTTCCGTCAATAGAATTAATACTTAATGGGTTTTTGGTAAAAAAGAAATTAAGCAAAGGTTTTTCTTGCCCAAGCAATATAGGAACTCGAGGATGAGGAAGACTAATCCCATTTCCAATAGAAGTACACATTAACATTTCACGACTATGCAACAAAGCTGCTATAATCTCTTTATCTGCATCAATTTTTAACATTTCAGTCATTTTATCGATATAGTTTGTTTCGGTAAAATCACATTCATAAAAAAAAGAATCGATTGATAGTAAATTACTAATGGTACTAATATTATATTCGTTTAGTTTTTCGTTTCCGCCTATATTTAGGGTACGGTTTTTAGTTAAAGCCCATTCTATAATTTGTTGTTTATTAAAAAGAAATTTATCATTAAGTTTAACAAACGGAATTTCTTTACTTTTAATTAAATTTTTAACTTCTTTTTCTGTAATTAAAAGTAATTTTGTAATATCATGTATTTCTAAATTCATAACCAAAAAATTTTTATTTAACATTTAAACTTATTATTTTTGTACTTTATAACAAAATTATTGGCTTTTTTTAATTTTTTAATTTTATTTAAGAGGTATGAGGTGAATAGAAATGATGCAGAAAAAATTTTAGAAAAGAAATTTAATATCAAGTCATTTTACGATACTCAATGGGAGGTTATCGAAAAGCTACTGTTAAACAAAAGAGTTTTATTAATAGAAAAAACCGGATTTGGCAAATCTTTATGTTTCCAATTTTCGTCTCTATTAAAAAATGGTATTACTATTGTCTTTACTCCTTTAATAGCCTTGATGCGTGATCAAGTTAAAAAATTACGTGAGCTAGGAATAAAAGCCGAATTAATTAACTATAACATGTCTGAATCAGAAATTATTGAAGTTATGGAAAGAAGTGTTTCGGGTAGTGTTAAGTTACTATACATTTCTCCCGAAAGATTAAATAATAATATTTGGCAAGATTATGTGGGAAGTCTTAATATAAGCATGGTTGTTATTGATGAAGCACATTGTATAAGTGTTTGGGGGCATGATTTTAGACCAGATTATCAACGAATCATTAATTTAGTTAAACTTTTACCTCTAAACATTTCGGTTTTGGCAACTACAGCAACAGCTACAAAAAGAGTTGAAGAAGATATCAAAAAACAGATAGGAATGGATTTGGTTGTATTTCGTGGTAAATTAATGCGTAATAATTTAAGCTTAAATGTTATTGATGTATCTAATGACGAAGACAAATTAATTTGGTTGACAAATTATATAAAAACTCTTGATGGTTCAGGAATAATTTATGCCGGTACAAGAAGTTCTGCCGAACAAATAAATGCATGGTTAAAATTTAATAAAATTAATTCGGTTTTTTATCATGCTGGTTTAGAAGATGATAAAAGGATTGAAATAGAAAATGGATTAATGGTTAATAAGTATAAATGTATTGTAGCAACTAACGCACTAGGTATGGGGATAGATAAAAACGATATTCGATTTATCATTCATACACAAATACCACAATCTCCTATCCATTATTATCAAGAAATAGGAAGAGCCGGAAGAGATGGTAAACTTGCAAAAATATTTCTTCTTTTTAATAAAGATGAAGACCTTAATTTACCCATAAGTTTTATTGAAACGGCTAGACCAAACACAAATAAATACTTAAAGGTTATTAATATTTTAAAAAATGAAGTTTTAGGTTTAAAAGATATTATTCTTAAAGTTGATTTGAAACAACCACAGGTTCAGTTAATACTTAACGACTTAATAAATCAAAATATTATAAACAAAATTTCTTACTCCGGTAAAATAAAATACCAATACAGATACAATGCCCCTGCATTTTCTACAAAAGAATTTGATTTATTAAAAGAAATACGTTTTAAAGAACTTGACGATATTAAGAATTATACAGACACAAAAAAATGTCGGATGACTTATCTATGTAATTATTTGGGAGATAACAACATTTCTAACTGTAATAATTGTGATAACGACCTAAATATTTCTTATCATGTAGAAAAAACTACCGAAACAGAAAGTTTAATCAATTCTTTTAATTATTATCCCCTGATTAATATATCAGCCAAAGAAAATAAAGCAGTAAATGGATTCGCGGTTTCGTATTACGGAATTTCCAAGATTGGAACAATAATTAATAAATGTAAGTATATTAACAAGTGCGATTTTCCTGATTATATCGTCTCAAAAACAGTTGAATTGTTTAACAAAGAATATAAAAACGAGAAATATGATTTTATAGTTTATGTGCCTCCTACAGAAAGCGGGGATTTAGTAAAAAACTTTGCATACAAGATTTCAAAAATTACAGGTATTTCTATTTTTACCGGAATTGTAAAAATAAAAATAACAAAACCACAAAAATCATTTCAATCTGCTTATAATAAAAAAGCGAATGTTGAAAATGCTTTTAGTATTACCGAAAACAAACTGTTAGGGAAGAGAGTTTTGATAATTGACGATGTATATGATAACGGTGCCACTTTAAAAGAACTTGCAAAAGTATTAACAAAAGCCGGAGTTTCTTATATTAGACCAATAGTAATTGCGAAAACAGTAGGTGGCGAATAATTATTTTATGGATGAAATATGTATAACGAAAAAACTTATTGGATTACACTTAGCCAAATAAATGATTTTGGTACTAAAAAGATTTTTACAATTAACACCATGTTAAATGAACTTCAAATTTCAATAGAAGATTTGTACAACCTTACCCAAACTGAGTTAGTATCCATAGGTTTATCCTCTAAGGATGCAGAAAAAATTATTCATTCAAAAAACAATTTAGGTAATAATGCGTTTTTATATGAAAGACTTTTAAATGAAGGATACGAAATATTTTCATTCCTTGATGCAGATTACCCTAAATTACTGATTGAAAATTTAGGAATTGAATATGTGCCAACAATACTTTACTTAAAAGGAAATAACGGAATATTAAAAGAAAAATCTATTGCGATTGTTGGTTCAAGAAATGCTTCAGACATTTCTTTCAATTTTGTAGATAAAATTGCTCAAAAAGCAACTGCAGAATTCAAGGTTGTGGTTAGCGGCTTTGCAAAAGGAGTAGATAAAAGGGCACTAGATTCTACTTTAGCCATAAACGGGCAAAGCATTATTGTTTTACCTCAGGGAATTTTAACGTTTAACAAGGGATTTTCTGATTACCACAAACATATTGTTAACGGAAATTTACTTGTTATAAGTGCTTTTTATCCAAATTCCGGATGGAATGTAAGCCTTGCAATGATAAGAAATGCATACATTTATGGACTTGCTGAGGAAATATTTATTGCAGAATCGGATACAAAAGGAGGCACATACCAAGGGGCAAAAGAATGGTTGAAAAAAAAGCGGAAAGTGTATATAAGAATTCCCAACGAAAACGAAAAAAACGGCAATAAACTTATAATTAAAATGGGTGCTATTCCCGTTAATGAGAGCGGTAATGCGGTTAATTTTCAGAATATAGATACAATAGCAACTGCAGAGGAACTACAAATTCCTTTTAGTTACTAACCTAACGGCAACTTAATAGATTCCAAATAAATACTTATATCTCTAATTTTTTCGTTTGCATTATCGTATAATTCTTGCGATTTTTCAACTTTTTCTTTGCCAATTCTATCAATTGTATTTTCTAAGGTTCTAATTCTATCTGTAAAATTTTTTTCAAATTGTTTAATATATTTGTCGTGTTCACTTTTTACCCCCTCAATTTCTCTATCTTTTATAATTTTTACAAGCCCTATTTGTTTAATTAGTCTGTTTTTTTCGTTGCTTCTTTCCCATATGGTACTTGTGGCACTTACAAAAGAGGCTATTAAACCCAATAAAAAGGCAATCCCTCCCCATTTTGTACCGTTAATAATTATTGTGGTTAAAATACCGTTAAACGAATCGGTGTTTCCGTCATTACTACCCAATCCTGTACCAAAACCTCCTATAATAAAAATTATTAAAGAAATAATAATATTGTAAATCATTGCCGTATTAAATGCCGCACCAGGGTTAAATTTATGGTCATTATCCAAAGTATCAATTCTTTTTTCAATCTGTGTAACTTTATCTAAGGCTTCGGTTTCTGAAAGTTTAATCCTTTCCTCCATTTTTTTCCCCGCCTTCAGTTTATTATCTTCAAGTTCTCTTTGTAAAAGCCGTATGGTATGCGTATTTTTTTCAATTTCTTCGGTATAAACTTCTAACGATTCTTTTGCTTTATCAAAGTAATGCTTTTTAATATTTTCAATTATTTTAGAAACGGTTAAATTTAATTTTTCGGCTAAATATTGAGTAACACATAAAAGCATAAAATTTTTGTTTGTTTTAAATAATTCCAAATATTTTTCTAAAAACTTGATATTTTTAACTGCATCTTCATCAAAAAATTCTTTAATAGGAAGTTCGTTTAATGCTTCCAATCTTTCGTTAATAACATCTATATTGGTAGAATCTTGCGATACAAAGGTTTTTAGCATAAAATCCAAATCATTTAGCAAGACTGCAAAATTTTCGTCACCAAAGATATTGTAAGTAACGGCGCAACTTAAAAAATAATTAAACATTACAACGTTATTATTTTTAATTGCAAAACTAAACCTTGTTTTATCAAAATTAATAAGACCGCTAATAAGTTCTAAAGCTTTTCCATGATTACCAAGTTCCAATTGTGATTTTGCACAATAAAACATGGCTGTTATTCCGCTCGGTTTTGTATTAAGAGCATCATAAAATTTTTGATCTGCTTCGTTTAATGCCCCTTCTTTTAAATAAATAAACCCCAAGAACAGAAAATTGAAATACAAAAGTTCTCTTTTTAAATCAGGGTTTAATCCTCCTGAGTTTTCAATATTTTCTTTAATTTTATATAAAACTTGTACGGCTTTTTCAGGTGAGTTTATCGATTTTTCGTAGGCTAAAATAGTAGCATACATAAATTGTTTTACATATTCTTTACCGGATGCTTCTTTTTCAACCAAATTGATTGTTGATAAAGCAAAATACTGTTTTTCTTTTTCATTTTTTTGCAATAACCAATTTGAATAGAATTTTTTTATTTCCGAGAGGGAATTTGTTTGTTTAATTAAAGTTAATGTATCCGGCTTATCTAGTTTAAATAAATCTTCGGCAGCACTTAAAGCCGGATGACCAGAAAGCCATAAGTAAGTTACTGCATTTTCGTTTATAAGATATTCGTTTATTTCTATCGGTAGGTTTAAAGAATAATGCCTTGCCGTATTGCGTAAAAAGTTTTCCATCCCTTCATCGGTATTTAACATATCCTGAAATTTTTCTAATGCAAAACTTTTAAAGCGAGCTATTGCAAGTTCTTTACTTAATTCAGCTTCGTTATTAAAATCTTCGGGAAACATTAACCTAATCCGAGAAGTTTATTTTCTGATGAACAAATATATAATTTAATTTTTTACTATTCAAATATAAACTACCCTTAATATTTATATAAAAAAAATTTTAATTTACAAGTTGTTTAATTAAAAAAAAGTTATTTGTTTTGCATACCATATTTTTAGAGAGTTAGAATGAATATCCCTATTGTAATTTCAAAAGAATTAAAAATTAATGAAAAACAAGTATTATCGGTAATAGAACTGTTTAACGAAGGGGCAACTATTCCTTTTATTGCCCGATACCGAAAAGAAAAAACCGATGGTTTGGACGAAGAACAATTAAGAATTATTGAAGAAAGGTTAAACTATCTTAACTTGTTAGAAGAACGAAAACAAACCGTTCTTAAAAGTATTGAAGAACAAGGTAAATTAACAGATGAATTAAGAGATAAAATTACAGCCGCCGTTAAATTGCAAGAAGTTGAAGATTTATACTTGCCTTACAAACCAAAACGAAGAACTCGCGGAACAATTGCCAAAGCTAAGGGTTTAGAACCTCTTGCTTTATTTATTATTGATAATCCTAAATTTGAAGGTAGTTTTGAAGAAAAACTTATAGAATTTGTTAATCCTGATTTAGGCGTTAATAACACAGACGAAGCTTTACAAGGAGCTAAAGATATTATTGCCGAAATGATTAGCGAACACGCCGAAAGTCGACAAGCTTTACGAGAATATTTATTTAAATACGGTTTTATTAGTTCAACTAAAGCAAATACTAAAGAAAGCGAATTACCTCCAAATAAAAAAGATGTTTATGAAATATACTATGAGTTTAAAGTAGAAGTTAGTAAAATAAAGCCATATCAAACTTTAGCTTTAAATAGAGGAGAAAGAGATAAATTTTTACGAATCTCTATTAATTTTGATAATGACGAAATACTAAACGTTCTGTTTAATACTTACTTTAAATACAAAAAAAGTGTATTTTTGGAAATACTAAATGAAGTTAATGCCGATTCATTTTCTCGTCTAATCTTTCCAAGTATTGAAAGAGAATTACGAAACGATTTAACCGAAGTTGCAGATTTACATGCTATCGAAATTTTTGCTGCAAATCTTAAACAATTATTACTTCAACCACCTCTTTCAAATAAAATAATTATGGGTATAGATCCCGGATTTTATAGCGGTAGCAAATTAGCTGTAATTGATACAACGGGTAAATATTTAGAAGGAATGACCATTTACCCTCATCCTCCTCAAAACAGACCCGAAGAAGCAAAAAAAATTATGCTTGCTTTAATTAAAAAATATGACGTAGAATTAATTGCAATTGGAAACGGAACGGCAAGCCGTGAAACCGAAATGCTTGTTGCGGATATGATTAAATCCAATAATTTAAATATTCATTACATGATTGTTAGTGAAGCCGGTGCTTCGGTTTACTCTGCAAGCGAATTGGCAAGGCAGGAGTTTCCCGACCTTGAAGCAAGCCAACGCGGTAATATTAGCATTGCAAGAAGAGTTTTAGATCCTTTGGCAGAACTTGTTAAAATTGACCCTAAATCAATAGGTGTAGGGTTATACCAACATGATGTTGACCAAAAATTACTTGCTAAAAAACTTGATGATGTTGTTGTAAGTTGTGTAAACTATGTAGGTGTAGATTTAAACACCGCAAGCTCTGCTTTATTAACCTATGTTAGCGGTCTAAATAAACGCATTGCAAATAGCGTAATAAGATATAGAGAATTAAACGGTAAATTTAATAACCGTAAAGAATTAATGAATGTTACCGGTTTAGGAGAAAAAGCTTACGAACAATGTGCCGGTTTCTTAAAAATATCCGGCGGAGAAAATCCCTTAGATAATACTTTTATCCATCCGGAATCGTACGAAGCCACTAAAAAGTTGTTGGAATTGTGCAATATTACAATTTCGGATATTTCTTCTAAAGGAGCTTTTGTTGAAATGTTGGTTAATAAAAAAGGATTATCTAAAATTGCAAAAGAGATTAATATAGGCGAACCAACTTTGGCGGATATTTTGGAAAACCTAAAAAAACCCGGAAGAGACCCAAGAGAAGAAATGCCAAAACCGATTTTAAGAAGCGATATATTAAAAATTGAAGACCTTGAACCCGGTATGAAATTAAAAGGAACAGTTAGAAATATTGTAGATTTTGGAGCTTTTGTTGATATTGGTGTAAAAAATGACGGGTTGTTACATATTTCGCAAATTGCAGATAAGTTTGTTAAAAACCCACTTGAAGCATTAAACGTTGGTGATATTATTGATGTTACCATACTATCAATTGATGCAAAAAAAGGAAGAATTGCTTTAAGCAGAAAATCTTAAATTTACTTTATTGCGTAAATATATTGTTAATAAGGTTATTGAATAAAAATGCTCGCCAAAAGCGAGCATTTTTATTAATATAACAGTTAATAAATTGCCTAAACATAAATACCCACAAAATAAATCAGTTAATTCGCTTATGACAATATGAATCTCAAAAAAGCACTAAACTAAAAAACAGTTATCCACCCAATAGATTTGTGAATTTCTTTAACAGTTAACTCAATATAAATTTAGTTACAAAACATTATAACAACCAAAATTGTTTATTCTTTTAACACTAAACAATTACCGAAAACCATATTATACCAATTGTCAATGTTATTATTGCAATAGGTAATCCAGCTTTAAGATACTCGGTAAAAGACAAACTTACGCCTCTTTTTTTTGCGGTTTCT
>DAINPX010000106.1:0-9078 GCA_036743235.1 Melioribacteraceae bacterium | reverse complement strand
TCCATTATTTTTAGCAATAACCACGATACCGTAATGGCTGCAATTAAAAAAGATGAAATTGATGTTGGAGTAGTGCGAACCGGTATATTGGAAGAATACCAAAGAGCAGGCAAAATAAATGTAAAAGATTATAAAGTTATTAATCAAGATTTAGACTATCAGGCAAAACACAAATTCAATTTGTTGTTAAGCACTAAATTATACCCGGAATGGTTGATTTGTAAATTAGAACATACAGACGAAACAATAACCAAACAAATTTTAGAAGCATTGCTGCACATAAAAGAAACAGACAATGCGGCTATTAAAGGTGATTATTCGGAATTTTTAAGTTCGGCTGATTATATGTCGGTTTCTAAGGTTTTAATGGCTTTAGATATGTTCCCTTATCCTTCTTATAAAGAACCCATGGTGTCGGAAAAAGAGAAACAATTTACTAATTTACAGCTTATTTTATTCGTTTTACTACCGGTTTTTATTATTGTAATAGTTCTGTTTGTTTATTACCAAAGAAAGTTTTTTAAGCAAAAAGAAAAAAGTAGCGAACAATTATTAATAAAAGATACAATAATAGAAAAATTGCGAAAAAATGAAGCACAAACTCATCTATTAATTGAAAACATGCCATATGGCGTTTTGATAGTTGATAAAAATTATAAGATATCGTTAATAAATAAAAAACTAATAGAGTTGCTAAAACTGAAACTTAATAAAGATTATGTAGGATTGGATTTTAATATATTTTTAAACAATTGGTTTGAAATTGCAAATATTAACAAACAATTACGCGATAAGATAATTAGGATAACTCATATTCTACAAGATAGATCCATTTCCAGTTATTTTGGCGAAAAATATATTTTAATTTCACATTATTCTTTACCTGAAGGTGGCTTCATTAGAACATTTAAAGATATTTCTGAAGAAAAAAAAGAACGAGATAGGTTGATACAAATTGAAAAGAATTATCAATTAATTACTGAAGGTTGGACGGATTTAATTTGGAATATTGACCTTGAGCTAAATATTTTTTACATATCGGCAAATATTGAACAAATTACCGGTTATACGGTTGAAGAATATTTATCAAAAAAACTTTATGAAATATTAACACCCAAATCTTTTGAAATAATAAAAGAATTGGCACAAAATGCTGTTGCTAATCCGGAATTAGTAATAGGAAAACGCATAGAATTTGAGCATATAAATAAAAACGGTAGTACACAATGGTATGAAACAACATTAATGTACCACGATGATAAAGAAAACAATAGAAGTTATTTTGCAGGGGTTTCGAGAGATATTAGTCAAAAGAAAAAAATTGAAGAAGAATTAAAACAAAGCGAAGAAAGATTTAGACTTGTTTATGATCAATCTCCTGTTGGCGTGGTAATTTTGGATTTGGATTTAACTATTAAAACAGCAAATAAATCCATATTTAATTTGTTTGGTTATGAAAGTGATGAGATTATTGGAAAAAGTTATTTGGGTTTGTTTGCTCCGGAAGAAACACATTTTAAAAAAGACGTTATTCTTGATTTTATAAAAGGAAACAATTCGGAAATACTACCCGAGTTTAAATTCTTAACAAAAAGTAAAAAAATTATATGGGGTAAAGTATCAGGTTCGGCTATAATGAATTTACAAGGCGAAGTTATTTGTTTTACTCAAGTAATTGAAGATATTACCGCATTAAAAAAAGCCGAATCGTTTTTAAAGGAAACAGACTTACAGTTTAGGCAAGTATGGGAAAATTCTTTTGACGGAATGAGATTAACAGATAAAGACGGAGTAATGGTGTTGGTTAATAAGTCGTTTTGTAATCTGGTTAAAAAAACGGCTGCAGATTTAATAGGTAAACCTTTTTCGGTAATATACCAAGAAAATATTGCTGATGAAATTTTAAAAAAGGGGAAAGAAAAGTTTCACAACCATTTAATTGAAACAAATTTTGAGAGAGAACTGACACTATGGAATAATGAAAAAGTTTGGTTCGAGTTGTCTAATTCGCATATTTTTATAGATAACGAACCAAAACTATTATTAAGCATATTTCACGATATAACTAAAAGAAAACAAGCCGAAGATGAAATAACCAAATATTCAAAACGTTTGGAAGAGGTAAATGCCGGTAAAGATAAATTCTTTTCCATTATTGCCCATGAATTAAAAAGCCCTTTCCAAAGTTCACTGGGTATTTCAGATATATTGGTAAATGAATTTGATAGCTTGGATACACAAGAAACAAAAGAATTAATAACAAGTCTTAATAGATCGTTAAATAATCAATTTAACCTTTTAAAAAACTTGTTGGATTGGAGCAGATTGCAATCCGGCAGAATGGAGTGTAACCCCGATAATATAATTATTAAAGAAGTAATTGAAGATGTAATATATTTACTTCAAAACAATATTAAAAACAAGCTGATAAAAATTGAAGTAAATGTTGAAAAAAGCCATATAATAATTGCAGATTATTGGATGTTTAGGACGGTAATTACAAATTTAATTGCAAATGCAATAAAATTTACTTATAATAATGGTTCAATAAAAATTTATTCAAAAGTATTAGAAGAAGAAATTGAAATATCGGTTGAAGATAACGGTATGGGTATTGATTTAGATGACATGATGAAATTATTTAAAATTGATTGTCAAATAACAACAATTGGTACAAACAACGAAAAAGGTACAGGTTTAGGATTGATTTTATGTAAAGAAATGATTGAAAAAAACAATGGCAAAATAGGAGTAGAAAGTAAATTAAATTTGGGGAGTAGATTTTATTTTAGTTTGCCAAAAGCCAAGTTTTAAGTGAGCTTATTATGAAAATTAGACAAAAAATCACACTATTAATAATTTCAATAGTATCGGTTTTTACAATAGTAATACTATACTTCGGTAAGACCGAAAAGGATAAAATATTATTTAGGCTTAAAGAATTAAAGAATGAAAAAACGATATTGCTTGAAAAAGCAAGTGACGTTTTAAGCAAAAGCTTATATAATTATGCATACGATTATACCTATTGGGATGAAATGGTAAACTTTGTGAAAA
The DNA here is from genome assembly GCA_036743235.1 of Melioribacteraceae bacterium. Lineage (GTDB taxonomy): Bacteria > Bacteroidota > Ignavibacteria > Ignavibacteriales > Melioribacteraceae > JAEXOD01. The sequence goes on along the minus strand of DAINPX010000106.1, from coordinate 6,021 downwards.
ATCCTTCGCAACAGTGGGCTAATGAAAATATAGATAATACGCTTAGTGTTTTTAATGCCAATTTAGTGTATATATTTAAACCTGATTTTAGTTTAGTATATAAAACTTCTAATTTTGATACTGATTTTGAAAACCATATATTTAATGAAAATAACTTAAAAGAAATTTTTAGCGAGTCATACTTTCATCATTTTTTTGTAAAAACAAAACTTGGCGTAATTGAATTTAGAACTGCTCCTATACAAAACGGAACAGATTATCAGCGAATTACAACTCCTCAAGGATATTTTATTGCAGGAAGATTATGGAATAGGAGTTTACTTTCCGAATTAAGTTTGCTTACACAATCAGATGTGCAACTTGTATTTTCCGATTCAACTGCAAATTCAAATCTTGATAGCACAGAAGGAATTTTGTGTTATAAAACTTTAAAGAGCTTTGATAATGCACCAATTGCACAAGTAATTTCTAAAACAAGACCTATTGGATTAAAACAAACGGAAGATACATTTACAAATCAATTAATTTTTGTTATTGTTTTTTCAGTTCTTTTTACAATATTAATTATTATATTTTTATATACAACCATTACAAAACCGTTAAAAATTATATCAGATAGTTTAAATACGGGAAATATTTATCCCTTAGAAAAAGTATCATCTCAAAAAGACGAATTTGGGCAGTTGGCTTTATTAATATATGATTTTTTTAAACAAAAAGAGTCGTTATTAAGTGAAATAAAAGAGAGGCAGAAAATTGAAGAAACTTTAAAACAACAAGATGAACTAATGCACAGCTTAATTGATAGCATGCCTGATATAGTTTGTTTTAAAGACGGAGAAGGCAAATGGTTGGAAGCAAATAAATTTGATTTAGATTTGTTTGAACTTACAGATGTAGAATATAAAGGGAAGAAGGATTCTGAATTGGCACAATATAGTTCATTCTATAAAGAAGCATTCTTGGGTTGTGAAGATTCTGATGAAATAGCATGGCTACACAAAGGAATATCGAGAGGAGAGGAAACAATTCCCAAACCGGATGGAACTTCTTTAATTTTTGATATTATAAAAGTCCCTTTATTTAATGAAGACGGAAGCAGAAAGGGATTGGTTGTTATAGGAAGAGATATAACACAAAGAAAACTATCTGAAAAAGCTTTACGTGAAAGTGAAGAAAAGTATCGTAAAATTTTTGAAAATGTTCAAGATATATTTTATCAAGCAGATCTTGAGGGGAAGATAATAGAAATAAGCCCTTCGATAGAACGTTATTCGGGATATAGCAGAGAAGAATTAATTGGTAAATATATTAAGGATCTGTACAAAAATCCGGAAGAAAGAGATGTACTGGTTGCATATTTAAATAAACTTGGTGAAATTACCGATTTTGAAATAGAGTTAAAAAGCAAAAGCGGTAAGGGAATATTTATGTCAGTCAATAGTCATTTTATTATAGATTTTGAGGGGCGTAAAATAGGAATAGAAGGAAGTATAAGAGATGCAACGGACAGAAAATATGCAGAACAGGAATTATTAAAAGCAAAAGAAAAGGCTGAAGAATCGGAAAAACTAAAATCCGAATTTTTGGCACAAATGTCTCATGAAATACGTACACCTATAAATGCAATTTTAAGTTTTTCCAGTTTAATACAAACCGAACTTGAAGATAAAGTAGAAGAGGACTTAAAAACGGCATTTTCTATAATTAAGCGTGCCGGTCGTAGAATAATAAGGACGATTGATTTAATATTAAATATGTCCGAAATTCAAACAGGCACATACGATTCTCAATTCAAAATGATTGATTTATATGAAGATATAATATTTAAGAATTATGAAGAAATGAAAAACTTTGCTTTTGAAAAAAATATCGATATAATAATAAATAAAAGAACCACAAAAACATATTTAGTTGTAGATGAATATACGGTCAACCAAATTTTTAATAATTTAATTGATAACGCAATAAAATATACAATAACCGGAACAGTAGAAATAAACATTTATACCGATTCCGATAATAAACTGAATTGCGAGGTTAAAGATACCGGAATAGGAATAAGCGAGTTATATTTTAAAAATTTATTTACACCTTTTACCCAAGAAGAACAAGGTTATACACGAAAATATGAAGGGAACGGATTAGGACTTGCGTTGGTAAAAAAGTATTGCGAATTAAACGGTGCGACAATTGAAGTTGAAAGTGAAAAAGGAAAAGGCTCTTGTTTTAGAGTTATTTTTAATAAAAAAACAGGTGCTTAGCGTTTTAGTATTTTTAGTTGTTATAGTTAATTATGTAAATGCTCAAGATTCAAGTAAAAGCGAGGCAATAAAACCGAAGGATTTTTGGAATAAAAAACCGCTTGTAAAACCTGTTTATCCGCCTTATCCTTTAATGGCAGGTTTTTTATTGGTAAAAGAGGCAAATCAAGGCGATCCTTTTGCACAACATGAGCTTGGATTACGCTATATTATGGGAAATGGGTTTAGCCCTGATACCGCATTAGGTATAAGTTGGTTACAAAGAGCTGTAAAAAGTGGCATACCTGCAGCACATTTTAATTACGGTATTATGTTATTAAACGGTACCGGTGTAAATTGGAATCCTTTTGAAGCATTTTATCATTTTAAATTTGCAGCAACTGCGGGTTTGCCCGAAGGCATGTATCTTTTGGGTGTTTTATATACGGATAATTTGTTGATAAGCAGGAATTTTAACTTAGCTTTTTACTGGCTTAACAAAGCTTCTAAATCCGGTTTTTTGCCCGCAAAACAAATTATTGATGAAATAATTAAAAATGGATTTTTACCTCCTGCTGATGAAAGCGTTAAAGAAGATGATTTAATCACAGCTATTTCAAATAATACCTCTACTGTTTTAGACCCCGGGTATGAACCCGAATTAATAAATTTTGAAAAAGACTCAACTTCGGTAAATAAAGAAGATAAATTTATTAGCAAACTTTTGCAAAAAAAAATAAATGAAATAAGGGATTTTATAGGTTGCAAAATTGATAGCATAGATTTATCGGTCGATTCCGTTAAAGCAGTTGAAATAATAAAAAAGGCTGCCGATAATAGTTCGCCCGAAGCTGTATATGCTTATGCTAAGATAATTTTAAGCACAAAAGATAATCAAATTAAATATGCGGAAACATTATTAAAAGCAATGCGGTTGGGGTATAACTCCGCACTGTTTTCATTAAATACCGTTATTAACAATTCAAAATTTAATGACGAACTAATAAAACTTGTAAATAAAAAAGAAGCAAGTGCATTATATGTTATTTCGCAAATAAGACTGCTAAACTTGAAGTTTGATATTACTTACGAACAAGCAATAGAGTATCTTAAGTTATCTGCAAACAAAAACAATGTTAATGCAATTAACGAACTTGCCGTAATATATTTTACTGGTAAATATGATATGAAAAATAAAAATGAAGCAATAAAACTTTGGGAAAGCATTAAATTAAATGATAGCGAAGCTAATCAAAGATTATTGTTTGCAAAGCTAATAGAAAATACAAAAGAAATAAACAAAGAAGATATCGAAATATTAAAAAATGCAAGCGATAACGGCAGTGTTATAGCAGATGCGGCTATGGGATATGTTTATGAAAACGGAATTTTTACTAACGAAAAAAAATCATTAGCAGAAAAATACTACCGAAAGGGTTCGAGAAGAGGAAATAATTATGCTTATTTGCTACTTAAAAAATTATATGATGATTTAAGACCGAATGATGAAGAATTTATAATTTATACCGAGGAATAGATATGAACGGATTAGATATTACGGCAAAAGATTTATTTGAAATTAATGAGAAGTATTACGAAACGACTTTAAAAAACAAAAGATTTGAACATAAAAACATCGTTCCTTTATTGGAAAAATTAGATGGCAAATTTACGATATCCGAGCTTGGAAAATCGATTAACGGTAAAAGTATAAATTTAGTTAAAATAGGTACAGGAAATCAAAAAATATTGTTATGGTCGCAAATGCACGGAGATGAGCCGACAGCTACAATGGCTTTTTTTGATTTTTTTAATTTTTTAAGCTCTGTTCAGCATTCAAAAATAGCTAAAAAAATATTAAATAATACAACATTATATTTTATCCCTATGCTTAATCCTGATGGGGCAGAAAAAATTGATAGAAGAAATGCCGTTGGAATTGATTTAAACAGAGATTATTTAAGAGAGCAAACACCGGAAGCTAAAATATTAAAAAAATTAGCGTTGGAATTACAACCCGATTTTGCATTTAATATGCATGACCAAGATTTTAGGTGGTCTGTAGGTGATTCTAAAAATTTGGCAACATTAAGTTTTTTGGCATCGGTAATTGATAATAAAAAAACCGTAAACGAAAATCGTGCAAAAGCGATAAAACTTATCAATTTATTATATAAAGATGCCGAAACGGTAATACCGGGGTCAATTGCTCGTTACTTAGATGATTATGAACCTCGTTCGTTTGGAGATAATTTTAGTAATTATTTCCCTACAATTTTAATTGAATCAGGAAGATTTAAAAATGATATTAATAAAACTTTTACTCGAAAACTTACTTTTGCTTTAATGGTAAAAGCATTTTTGTATATTGCAGATAGTACATATATTAACGAACCTATCGAACCGTATTATAACATTCCTACCAACGGAGTATTTTTATACGATTTAATATTGCGTAACGTAAATTATAAAATTAACGATATTAATTTAATTATAGATATATGTATTAATAGAGAAGAGAGCTATTTTGATAACGAAAGAATCCCCTATTTTATTAGTTCGGTTGAAGAAATTGGAGACGGAAGAAATTTTAAAGGGATTGAAGAAATGGATTGTTCGGGTTTGTTATTAGAAACGGATGATTTGGTAGAAACTCCTAAATTGGGCATCGAAATAGACGATAATTATATAAGCGGTATTCTTGCAAAAGGAAAACTTTTTATAAAGTTAGAACATAATAAACCGTATTTTAACAAATCTATCAATATTTTAACTAATGATAATAATAATAAATTAGATTTACATAAGCCCGCAAATTTTGTATTAAAACAAAACGGTTTAATAAAATTTATTGTAGTAAACGGCATGTTAGCCGATATTAATAATTTGACGGAACTAAAAATTAACGGTTTGGTATTTTAACAAACTTTATATTTATGCAAATATAATTATGAAAACAGCATAAATATGCGTATTTTTGCAAAACGCATTTTTAACTTTCCTAATAATTATACATGACAAACCAAATTGCAAAACTTCTGCTGGAAGATGGGACAAGTGTAAGCGGTTACGGATTTGGATATAACGGAAACAGTTTTGGTGAAGTAGTTTTTAATACCGGCATGGTCGGATATCCCGAAACATTAACCGACCCTTCTTATTGCGGACAAATCTTAATATTTACTTATCCTTTAATCGGTAATTACGGCATTCCTTCTAACGAAAGAGAAAACGGCTTACTAAAATATTTTGAATCGGAAAAAATACATTGTAGTGGAATTGTTATTGCCGATTATTCTTTTAATTATTCGCATTGGGCTGCCGTAAAATCGCTTGATGAATGGTTAAAAGAAAACAAAATACCCGGTATATATGGTGTAGATACACGTATGTTAACACGAAAATTACGAGAACATGGAACAATGCCGGGTAAAATAATAACTTTAGATGACGAAGATTTTTATAATGCTCCTTTTATTGACCCTAATAAAACAGACCTTGTTCAAACCGTAACGACAAAAGAAATTCTAAAATTTGAAAAAGGGAAAAATAGAATTGCGGTAGTGGATTGCGGAATTAAAAATAATATTGTTCAGGCATTTTTAAGACGCGATATTTCTGTAATTCAAGTTCCGTATAACTACGATTTTACTACTTTGGATGTTGACGGTTATGTAATTTCCAACGGACCGGGTGATCCTTCGGTATGCAAAACTACAATTAATAATGTTGAGAACTCGTTTAGTGTTGGTAAACCTATACTTGGAATATGTTTAGG
>DAINPX010000105.1:0-9122 GCA_036743235.1 Melioribacteraceae bacterium | reverse complement strand
TATTGCATATGCGGGAGATCAAAATTTCCGTTCTTACGTATTTACGGGAAAAAACGTTCAAGAGTTTGATGGTAATTTTCACGAACCGAAGGTTTTATTTGTAGGAGACGGAATTGGAGTATTTGCATCCGCAATTCGGGATACAGCGACTTTCACTTTAGTGCCTTAATTACATAATCATTAAATTAAATCCCCGTAATAATTTATTAACGGGGATTTTTTATTTTAAATGGTTTTAGCTCTCTGTAAAACAACTTTAAAAGAAGAACCCTTTCCAAGCTCACTTTCACATTCAATTTTACCGCCGTTCTTTTCTACCAATTCTTTACAAATTATTAAACCCAGTCCACTCCCCTTTTCGTTTTGTGTGCCCAATTCGGTTACATGCATCATTGGGTTAAATAACATTGCTCTCGTTTTTTCTTCCATCCCTTTCCCCTCATCCTTAATAATAATTTCTATCTCTTTTTCTTTTTTAATTCCGTTAATAAAAATAGATTTGCCCTGATAAGTAAATTTAATAGCATTGGAAAGTATATTTCTAATAACGGAGGAGATCATATTTTGATCTGCATAAACATATAATGCTTTATTAATGTTATTAATAATATTTATTTCTTTATTAGATGCATTTGCACGTAAAATATAAATTGCAGATTCTATTACAGCATTCACATCAAATTCCTCAAACTCCGGAATAATAGAACCTCTTTCAATCCTAGACCATTCTAATAAGTTCTCTAACAAATTATAAATATTTTTGGAAGCTTCGTTTATTTTTTTTGCATAAGTTTTAATTTCAACTTTTGTTAAATCATCAATATCCTCTACCAAGTAGTCCGAAAACCCTATTAACCCCGTAAATGGGCTCCTAAGATCATGAGCAATGATAGAAAAAAGCCTATCTTTTGCTTTATTTATGTTTTTTAATTCCTCTTCATTTTCAAGTAACTGTTTATTTACTTTTGCCAACTCCTTAACGTAGTTTTTTAATTGTCCTTCGGCTCTTTTAGTTTCGGTAATATCTCTTAAAATTCCTCTATATGATATTACGTTACCGTCTTTATCTTTATTAGCCAAAGCTGTTTCCAATACTACTAAATGTTCTCCGTTTTTACGCTTTATTGTAAGTTCAAAATTTTTCACATAACCAAAACTTTCAATAATTGTTTTAAATTTTTCTCTATCATTTGCATTAACGTATAAATCGTTAACTACATCAATTTCCAATAGTTCTTGTTTGCTTTCATACCCAAAAAGTTCTAAACCCGAATTATTGATATCAAGTAATTTTCCCTTCGGTGAACTTTCATACACAACATCTTTTATTTCATTAAATAGTTGTCTATATTTATCTTGAACCTCTTTAAGTTTAGCTTCTGCTTTTATTTGCTCGGTTAAGTCTGTAGCACTACCAACTAAAGCCACTAAATTACCGTTTTCATCTTTTACAATTCCGGTGCGTAAATGAACCCAAAACTCCGTGCCGTCTTTCTTTCTATTTAAAACTTTTCCTTCCCATGCACCGTTTAGCGTTTTTGGTAAAATTTCGGTTGATAAAAATGAATCATTATTTGCCCTAACAACGGTAATATGCTTCCCAATTAACTCTTCTTTGGTATAACCATAAGTATTTAAAAACGAATTATTAACAAATAGAATATTATCCTGCATATCTGTAATACTTATGCATTCATTTAAAGCATTTAAAGTTTGTTCTGCAATTTTTTCATTGTAAAAAGTTTCTATTATTGGCAAATCAGCTCCGTTCAACATGCAGTTTATTAATAAAACTAATTAATCTTATTTAAATATAATAAATTAGTTGATTTTTTTATTACTTTTTTTTACAATTATTTTTGGAATAACCTGAGGTAGCACTATGATATATGAAAATTTTATTAATAATATATTAAAAGGGATTATACCATACGAGGAAATTAATGTTTTGTATAGTTTATCTCGTAATACAGCTGCCGGTATTATTAATAATAGCATTATTGAAAACAATTTATATTACAACCTTAGATTTCCGGAGTTTAGCAAAGATGAAATAAGTTTTACAAGCGATAATTTATTAAAAATTCAAGAATTTAAAGAAGGGGAAAAACAAATAATACAAAATCAAATCCCATCAGATTCTGTTTTAAAGTATTTTTACAATTCAGATTATCAGCTGGTCGGAAAGCACTTTAATTATTTTTACCAATTAAATTTAAAACGAAAATGCGGTTTACCCTATGCCGCCCATCTTTATAGAGTTTCTGCTACAATCCACTCATTATTTGCAGATAGTGATAAAAGGTATTATTACTCAACACTTGCAGCTATACACGATTCGTTTGAAGATATTCCATTAAAAATAGCAAAAGATACCAAAAAATTTGATATAATTAAGTTGGTTGATTTTCTTAAAGAAAACATTCCTTATAACTATATTGATGATATTATTATATTAACAAACATGTACGACTTATTAATAGGTTATACCGAAAGTATCTTATTAAGTTCGGAAAAAGCTTTTAGCCCTAATAATATAGTCCCTTTATTAGAAGATTTTTACACTAAAACGGATATGTTTAAAAACGAAATTATTAATCTTATTTCAGTTTTGGCAAGCATTGAATTTGATACCGATTTTGTTAGAAGCCTTAGATGGAATACATACATCAATTATTACTTGCCCGCTATTGTTAACAAATGTATTAAAAACAATAATTTTTCGTTAATTGAATTAAAAATAATAGATTTACTTGACAATGCATGGGGAATGAAATCATTAGATATTACCGGCAAATTACGCCAAATATTAAAAAGGCAGGAATTTATTAACCTAATAAAAAGTTCCGGCGTAAATTTTTGGGCAGTTAACAACCACTTAAACGAGCTTCAAAACATTACGTTAGAAGATGCTCGCGAGTTAATAATTGATTATTTAAGCAGTAAAAGACTTAAACTTGACTATTTGGAAACCGCATTAAAAATGTTAATTACTTTAATACCTGTTTTAACTATTAGTGATTACTAAAGTCCATATTTAATTTTTATCTCGCTAAGTCTATTTTTTAAATCTTTTGCAATATCATCATCAGGTTTATTTTTTATTGCAATATCAATATATTTTAATGCCTTCTCGATATTTCCCAAATAAGAATAAGTTAATGATAGCTTCAAGTTACAATTATATAAATCTGGATAGAATTTGGTCAGCTCTTCTAAAATTTCGGCTGCTTGTTTGTATTCTTGCTTTTCAATCAATTTTTCGGTAAAACTTATTACATACTCTACATAACCGCTAACAAAAAAATCCTTGTATTTGGTAGAATTCTCACTAACCAAATTGTTATATATTTCATTCCACTTATTTGTAAATATATTAGCATTTCTATTTAAGATATCTTTGGCAGTTTCTTCCTTATCCAAGTATTTAATTTTTTTATACGAGCCTATACTACCGCCCCAAATATGATCGTAAGAAACACTTGGAATTATGTAACTTTTTAGATTTGCTCGCTTAATCTGTAAACCGATATCCCACTCTTCATAATAACAAGGGGTAAATTTGTTTTCAAATTTTAGCCCATGTTTATCAAACAAATAAGAATTTACTCCAAATAAAAAACCACTTACTGCATCAACTGTTAAAGTAGTATCAAATTTACCTTTATCAAAATACATAAAATCGGCTCTATCCTTAAAGCTAAAATACGAACCTTGCGGACCTACCATTGCAGCATCTTTTCGCCATTCTATTAATGAAGAAACTTTTTCAACTACATCATTTTCAATATGTATATCTGAATTTAAAATAAAAGTAATAGGGGTTTCACTCATATTTAAGCCCAAATTCCAAGCTCTGGCAACCCCCACATTCTTTTTCATTACTGCATAATTATTAATTCGGGGATTATCTTTTATCTGATTGGCAACAGTTTCATCATTAAAAACAATTATTAGTTTTCCTTCAATTTTTTCTAAATCAGATAGTAATGTTTTAATATTATATTTGCTTGCGGGAGCATAATCTAATACAGGTATAACAAAACTCCTTCGTAAATAATTAATATCTTTAAGTGAAACATCCACGTTTTGTAACGATCTTTCTCGCCATTGCCTACCTGTAGGCGTAGTTGTTTTATTACCTAAAACCACATCAACTAATTCCAATAATCTATGTTCGTATGTATGAGCATTTAAAACTACTTGTTTACCGCGTTTGGCAATTAATTCGCGTAATTCCCAATTATCCAGATAATACTTAATAGTATAATTTATATTATCATCTTCGTAAAGTGCCAGCTCTTCGGAATGATTAAAAAATTCCTCTTGACCGTTATAGTATGTTGGGTCTGTTAATAAAAACGAACCGATTGACAAAGTTTCAAACACCCTCATATTCAAATCGTTATTAACGGCATTATTAAAAACAATTTTTGAAGAATCCAATACTCTTGCCATATCATCCCAAAAACACCTTTCATAGTAAAAGTTATGTTCGCTCTTAATTTTCTCCATTAATTCAACACGCCTCGGGTTTGCGGTAGTACCGCCTACAAACCCAACATCATATTTTTTTTCACTACTAAAAGTTCTGTGAATATCCGGGTCGCATCCCAAAGGTAACCAAAAAACATTTTTATGCCCTTTTTCTTTGAATTTTGGGATATATTCCTTTTGTGCTAAAAAGATAAAATCAAAATTACTCGCCCATTCTAATTGATAATCTAAATTATTTAAATGTGAATCTATAAAATACGCAGCGGTAGGTATCCCCATTTTATTTATATTAATTGGAAAATAGCCAAAAACCGATTCTACCCACAGATAAAGATCGGGCTTTTTTCCGTTTGGAACCGTCTTTATCATTTCCTCCATATTTGGGTTTGCACCTGTACAAATATTATGGTCAATAATAGGTAGTTTCATGTTTTCCAAGTTCCAATCACGTATTAACGATTGTGTAATGCTTGGACCAATTGTAACTACATTAAAATTCTTTTTTAAAGCTCTTTCAAAATAAGCACCTGTTGTTACAGGATATGAAACATAAGCAAGCCAAATATTAATATTCTTTATCATTATTCACCGCTACACATTTATTTGCAAAATTTAGTATATTTAATATTGTATTAAAATTTAAAAAATATATAATAATATAAACGTATTTTTTTTATTCTACAATATTTAATTAAGGTTATATTAAATGGAAAAGTTACCGATTACTGAACATACCGAAGGGCGTTTTGAACAAGCCGAAAAGAAATATCTTGAAATCAAAAGTTTATCACCTAATAATAATGACGTAAATTTTTGGCTTGGATACTTATATTTTCAAAAAAACGACTTTATTTCTGCCGAAAAAGCTATTGTAGATTATTTAAAGATAAATAATAACTTAAAAGCTTGGAACTTACTCGGTTTAATTTATCAAAATTTAAAGATGTTTGAACAGTCAAAAATTGCTTTTTTAAATGCAATAAAAATTAATGACAAATATTTTGATGCCCATTTCAATTTAGCCGTGCTACTATCAGAAAACAAGTATTATGATGAAGCAATTGAAACGTTAAATTATTTAATAGATGAAAATTTTGAAGATAACGAGCCCTATTTTTTGATCGGTTTTTGTTATCAGCAAAAAAATAATTTTAACATGGCTTTACACTTTTACAATACAGCTTTAAATAAAAATTATGTAAAACCTGAATTATATTTCAATATGATAAATATTTTTTGCGACTTAGAACAGTTTGATAATGCTAAAGAATTTATTGAAGACGGCTTAAAATTGTTTCCGAATAATGAAGATATTTTAATATCACAAGCTTACTATTACGAAAAAATTAAAGACTATGATAATAATAAATTAATTCTTCTTTCACTTATTAATAAAGGATGCAATAATTATTTGCCGTACTTTAGAATAGCAAATTATTATAAATCCATTTGGCAATTGAACGATGCAGAAGAATATTATAAAAAGGCTTTGATACTTTCTCCCAATAACATTGATATTTTACTAAATTTCGGCGTATTAAATCATGTAATGGGGAAATTTGAAGAAGCCGCCGAGTTATTTATTTTAATTATTAAACAAGAACCCAATCACCTTTCTGCTTTAAATAATTTAGCTAATACATATTTAGATTTAATGGACTTTGAATCTGCAAAAGAAATTTACAGAACAATTTTCACATTATATCCTGAAGCAGCATTAGAACACTTTAATTATGGTTTGGCTCTTTTATTAAATGAAAATTTATTAGAAGGTTTTAAGCATTACGAATATAGGTTAAAACTTGACCAATACAGTAGAGAAATAATAAATAGAAATAGATGGCAAGGAGAAGATCTTTTAAATAAGACTATATTGGTTTATGGTGAACAAGGTATTGGTGATATTATTATGTTCTCAAGATTTTTTACAAATCTTAAAAATAGATATAATTGTAAAATAATTTTTGAATGCAGAATTGAAATAATTAACCTAATAAAATTAAATTTCCCTTTTATTAAATTTATTGAAAGGGGGGAAAGTTTAGAAAACTTTAATTTTGATTATTATTGTTCGTTACTAAGTTTACCGTTATTTCTAAACATTAAAACAATAAATGAAATAAATAATGAACCTTACCTTATTGCCAACAAAGATTTAGAAAGCAAATGGAGTGAAGTTTTAACTTCATCAGATTTCATAAAAATCGGTTTTGTTTGGAAAGGGAACCCATACCCTATTGAACACAGAAAACGCCATACGGATTTAAAATACTTTATTAATTTAAGTAAACTAAATAATGTAAAACTATTCAGTTTACAATTCGGAGAAAATTGTAAGGAGATTTTAGAAGAAAACGGCATAACCGAACTTGCCTACAATTTTGACGAAACTGCCGCAATTATTAAAAATTTAGATTTGGTTATTACAGTTGATACTTCTATAGCTCATTTATCGGCGGCTTTAGGTGTAAAAACATGGATACTTTTAACAAAAGTACCGGATTGGCGATGGGGCTTAAATAAAAACAAGTCATATTGGTATAACACGGTTAAATTGTTTCGCCAAAATAATTTTAATAATTGGAGTGATGTTTTTGATGATATTACAAAAGAACTAAAAGAACTAACACATAACAAAATTGAATCTGAATTAAGTTTAACCGAATTAAAAAATAAAGCATTTGAATTACTGGAAAGCAATAATTTTAATGAAAGCATTATTATTTACAAACATATTATTGCAAATTTTAATAATGACTTTGAAAGTTACATTTGGTTGGGTTTGGCTGAATATAACATAGGGAATTATTTAAACGCAATTAACAGGTTTGGTTTTGTAATTGATAATTTAATAACCCTTCCCGAAGAAATTTTTAATTACTATTGTTTATGTTATCTTAATTCAGGCAAATATAAAGAAGGCATTGAAGTTATAATTAATTTTAGAGATAAATATAAAAACTCTTGCGAAATTATAAATACTTTGGGACTATTAAACTTAGCTATAAATAAAAAAGAAGATGCATTAAAACTCTTTGAATCGGCACTAAATATAGATAGTAAATTTATTCCGGCAGCAGTAAATATTGCCAACACCTTTTTTGATAATAAAGACTTTACTAAAGCAATAACATTTTCCGAAAAATACTTAATAGAAAATTCGGAAGTATTAGAGTTATATAAAATAGTCGGTAACTCGTATTTAAGCTTAAATAATCCTTTTAAAGCAATAAAGTATTATAAATTTGTTGCTCCTAAAATAAACGACCACAAATTATTTAATAATTACGGTATTGCTTTACAACGAGTTCACAATTATCATTTAGCATTTTTTTACTTAAATAAGGCAATCGAACTTTCTAAAGATAACTTTGGATACTGGGCAAATTTAGGCAATAATTATTCGCTTACTCATAATTTTAAAATGGCTTTTGAATGTTATTACGAAGGTCTAAAATATTCGCCTAATAACAATAGTTTGATTAGTATGATCGGATTAAATAAACTATTAACAGAAAATTTTGAAGAGGGATGGAAATTATTTGAATATAGTTTAACTCAAACTGTTCCCTTTGTAAATATTCCCAATTGTAAGGAATATAACAATGAAGAACTGTTAGGTAAAACAATTTTAGTTTATTCCGAACATGGTTTGGGAGATACTTTACAGTTTATTAGATACCTGCCTTTGTTAAAGCAAAAAGGATGTGATATTATTTTTGAAATACAGAAAGAGCTGAAACCATTATTATTTTACACAAGTGGTTATTATAAGCCAATTATTAAAGGTGAATACGATTTACATTCAATTAAAGCCGATTATTATATTTCATTATTAAAATTACCAAGATTACTCTGCACAAATATAGCCAACATTCCAAAATTAGCCCACATAATTTCAGTGGATAAATTATTAGTAGAAAAATATAAAAGTTTATTAATAAATAATAAGAAAAAAGTAGGCTTGGTTTGGGCAGGAAATCCCGAGCATCCAAACGACCATAATAGAAGTTTACCTTTCAATTATCTGAAAATTTTATTTAATAATAAAAATTGTCATTATTACTTATTGCAACAATCCGAATTCCAACTACCCGAGGATTTTAACGAATTTACCAATCTAACAAATTTAAGGAATGAATTAACCTCATTAAAAAATACTGTAGCAATAATATTAAATTTAGACTTAATTATTACCGTTGATACAATGATAGCCCATTTATCGGCAGCTCTAAATAAACCGACTTTTCTGTTGCTTCCTTATTTACCCGATTGGCGTTGGTTATTAAATCGTGATAATTCTATTTGGTACGATTCCATAAAAATATTTAGGCAAATAAATCCGGGTGATTGGAGTTACCCGCTTGAACAGGTATTTAGATCTTTGTCCGATACCGCAGAGACCAAAGAAATTGAACAAAAAATAAAGCAACTAATTGATAAATCAGACTATGACAAAGCAATTGATTTATTGCAAAACGATTTATTACAGCCGGGCAACAAGTCTTTTTTACTTAATGATATTGCACTTGTTTTTATTAATTTGAAAGATTATGAAACCGCAATTTCTATCTTAGAAACTGCTTTAAAATTGGATACATCCAATTACGAAATATTTTACAACT
>DAINPX010000104.1:0-9183 GCA_036743235.1 Melioribacteraceae bacterium | reverse complement strand
CTTTTCTTGCTTTCTCAAGAACTAACCAAGTACTTGCTTGCTGTGTTCTTCTTATCAAAAGATACAATATGTCTTCCATCCGAAAGCAATGAAAAAGTTGCAGTATTAAAGGCTCTTTCTGCAGCAAATGCATTCCTTTCAATACACGGAACTTGAACCAGCCCGTTTATCGGATCACACGTCAAACCTAAGTGGTGTTCCATCCCCATTTCTGCGGCATACTCAATTTGATATGGAGTACCTCCTAATAACTGAGTAACTGCAGCTCCTGCCATTGCACATGCAGTTCCAATTTCTCCCTGACATCCCACTTCTGCTCCGGAAATAGACGCATTTGTTTTAACTAAATTACCTATTAATCCGGCTGTTGCTAAAGCTCTTAATATCTTTTCATCCGAGAAATCAAAACTTTCCTGCATCCTAAATAAAACTGCCGGTAAAACACCACAACTACCACAAGTGGGAGCAGTAACAATTTCCCCACCTCCGGCATTTTCTTCGGCAACTGCTAATGCATACGAAAAAAGCAATGTCTTTTCTTTTAAAGAACCGGTGTAATTTTTCGCTTTAACATAATAAGAACCGGCTTTCCTTTTTACATTCAATCCACCGGGTAACGTACCTTCATTATCTAATCCGTTAATTACAGATTTTTTCATTTTAGACCATACATTTTTTAAATATATGTAAATCTCTTTCCCTTCTGAATATTCTACGTATTCCCAAAAACTATTTGAATTCTGTTTTATCCATTCTAATATTTCTTTCATACTGTTCAATTTATACGGATGATATTCTATATTAGTATCTTTAAAATCAGTTATCTTTCCACCGCCGACACTATAAATAGTTTCATAATTAACAATTGTCTGCTTTTTGATTGCCTCAAACTTCATCCCGTTTGGATGAGAAGGTAAAAATTCATTAGCCTTCCAAATAATTTCAGTTTTATCTTTTCCAAAAACAGATTCAATCGCAACATCGGTAAGATGCCCTTTTCCTGTTGCAGCTAAACTTCCATATAAAGTTACTATAAATTTTTCAGAATCAATATTTTTACCATAAAATATTTCAGCTGCTTTTTTAGGACCCATTGTATGACTACTGCTGGGACCATTACCAATTCTAAATATCTCTTTAATAGATTCCATATAACTCAAAATTAATAAGATAAATTACTAAATTATTATTAAGAATTCAATTTAATAAATTTCGATTACTAATTTGTTTTTAATTATTAATTGAAAATATTTTAGGAAGAATTAAATGATGATTAATTATTGTGATAACAATGAGTGAATTTTTTTAAGTGTAGTGCGATATTTTCCACAAAACCGTTTGATATTCCCCACCAAAAGTGTAGTAAAAGTGTAGTAAGTTCTACCCGCAAATAAGCAAAAATAAGCGGAATAAATAAAAAAAGTGTACTATTTTGAGAAAATGACGAGCTTATAAACCCAAATAAAAAAGCCGTAATAAATTGTTTTATAATAATTTACGGCTTACTTTAATTTTGAGCGAGCGACGGGGTTCGAACCCGCGACATTCAGCTTGGGAAGCTGACACTCTACCAACTGAGTTACGCTCGCAATTTAAGATTACAAAGATAATATTATTCTATTAATTTTTCAATAATAAACAATATTAATACTTAAATTAATTACCGCTTTCGTATTCCTTAATTCTTTCTTCTTCTATTTCTTTTTTAAATTTTGAAAGAACGGGGGCAAGAGATTTTTTTAATCTAAATTTTGCCTCGTCATACACCATCGGTTTTAATAAGTAGTCATCTATTCCAAGTTTTAAAAATTTAGAAAGTATAGTTCTATCATTTGCGGCTGTAATAACAATTACAGGAAAATCTTTATACTTATCTTGTTTACGTATTTCTTGTAAAAACTGGTAACCATCCATATTTGGCATAGTTATATCCAAAAAAGCTATTTTCGGATTTTCTTTTTCCATTAAGGCTAAAGCTTCTAATCCGTCATGAGCTTCAACTACTTCAAAATCAAATATTTTTTGAAGTATTCTTCTCATAAATATTAATACTGTGTTGTCATCATCAATTACAATAACTTTTAACATTTGTTACCCCTTCAAAACATTTACTATAATACTATTTAATATACCAAAAACAATTGTGAAAATAAACATTAAAATTAAAACAATAAGTAAAAATATTGTAGTTGTTTTATCTCTCATCTCTTTATAGTAATTTTGTAACCCTATATAAATTAAATAAAAAGAATATAATTGAAATATAATACTTAATGAACCGGATTTGGGATGGAGGAAAAATATTTCACCAAGATAGGCAGGAATTATGCTAAATATTATTAACTTATATATATAATGTAATGGATATAAAAACTTAAAAGATTTAATTAAAGAATTAATCATAATAATAGATAGATAAGTAGCAGCTAAAAGTAAAATTAACTCAATTAATGCATAAATTATTGTTGTGTTAATAGGAATTTTATATACAATATTATTATACTTAATGCCTACCAAATTTAATCTAATAATTGAAACAAAAGATGCTAAAAACGTTAAAGGTACTAATATTGTAAAGTAAAGTCTTTTATTGCTTACAGAATAAGTAAAAATATTACTAAATCCTTTTTTGGGATTAATTAAAAGTTGTAATGCTAATTTATACATAAATTTTCAATAAATTTATTAAGTTTGTAATAAAGAAAATAAGAATTAATATTGAAGAAAATAGATTTAACAAAAATACCATATTTTGATAAAATATTTATAACAATAATTGTATTAATAAGTATTTTGTTATGGAATTCAATAATTATTTATCCAATTAAAATATTTGTTGTGTTATTACATGAAATCAGTCACGGTTTAATAGCATTACTAACCGGAGGAACAATTGAAAAAATAGAGATAGATTTTAATCTTGGCGGAAGTTGTAATATTATTAACGGAAATTATTTGTTTATAGCTTTTGCCGGTTATTTAGGTTCATTATTTTGGGGTTCACTTTTATTTCTGTTTGCATTTGACAAAAATAAACTTAAATATTTTTCTACATTTCTTTCATTTTTATTTTTATATTTTGTTGCGAATTATATTTCAGGGATAATTGGAATAATATTCTCTTTATTTTATATTGTAATATTGTTTATTTTTCCACGCTATTTTTCTTATAAAGCAAACAAACTATTTTTTGCTTCAGTCGGCTTAACAAGCTGCCTATATGTTTTAACAGATATAAAAGAAGATATATTTGTTACTGAGTTTAGAGTAACAGACGCTCAACTACTAAGCGAATATATAGGTTTATCTCCTTTTTTTTGGGGAACAATTTGGTTACTAATTTCTATTGCTGTTGTATTTTATATTGTTCGTCTAAAATTATTTAAGATTAATTAATTATTGGGTTCTTTAACAAAATACAATATGTATAGCCCAATTAAAAAGAATAATCCTATTGACAAAATAGAATACTTTTGTTGATTACTTAAGTAGCTTACAATACCAAAAACAACGGGTCCCAAAATTGCCGAACTTTTGCCAAAAAAAGAGAAAAATCCAAAAAATTCTGTTTTTCGCTCAATAGGTATTAAAATACTTAAAAAACTTCTACTAGTTGATTGTGTTGCTCCCATAACACTTCCGGCAAGTAAACCGACAAAATAGAAAGCAAATTTCTCTGCTATTATTGGTTTTATATTAAAATTACTAACTAATATTTTAATAATAAATGAGTCATCAGAACTTGTTAGATATGCTAATAATATAGTAAATAACCAAATGTATAAACTGAATATCAATGTTCTTCTTTGCCCTTGCTTATCTGCAAGTATTCCAAATAACAAACTACCAATAATTGCCGTTGTTTGTACAATAATAAAAAATATTATTAATTCTGTTAATTCAAATTTAAGTGTTGTACTAGCATAATTACCCGAAAAATAGATTATTGTATTAACACCTTCAATATAAAAAAAGAATGCAAGCAAAAACAACGACAAGTTTTTATAATTTTTTAAATGTTTAATTGTGTCAAGTACTCGCGAAAAACCAATTTTAACATAATTATATTTCGGAACTACTTTTTTATCTCTATCTTTAATAAATAAAAACAACGGAAGTGAAAAAACTAAAAAGAATAATGCAGATAAAGGAAAAGTTTCTTTAATCTGATTTGATTGAATAAACGGGAAAGCCAATAATAAGGATGCTAATGAACCTAGATAACCCATAGCAAATCCATAACCACTAACTCTACCGAAATTTTTTGGTGTTGTAATTTCAGGTAAAAACGAATCGTAAAATACTAATCCGGCTTCAAAACCGACATTTGCAATAATAAATAAAACAATTGATGAAACAATCATTCCGGGTTGTAAAAAATATAATAAAGCAGTAGATACAATGCAAATTACAGTAAAAAACAATAAAAATCTTTTTTTACCTGCGGAATAGTCCGAAATTGCCCCTAATACAGGAGAAATAATTGCTGTAACTAACATCGAAATTCCGGTTGCTATACTCCAATACAAATCACCAATAGATTCACCGTTCGCAATTATTTTTTTAAAGTAAACAGCAAATAAAAACGTAACAACTACAATTGAATAAGAAGTATTTGCAAAATCGAATAATGTCCAAACAAATATTTGAGACTTGGAATTTTGAGATTTATCAGTCAGATTTTTTTGTGGGTGTAATTTCAAGCAATCCCCTACCAAATTTATTTAACTTTCCTTCAGTTTTCAATTCATTTAGAATCGCATCCAAAATTCCATTAATAAATTTACCGCTCTTAGAAGTACTAAAATCTTTTGCTATTTCAATTACTTCATTAATTGATACTTTTGGAGGTATATCGGGGAAAAATAGGAGTTCAGATATTCCGATACGTAATAATAATTTATCTATTAAAGCTATTCTGTCCATTTCCCAGTTATCTACTCGTTCTTTAATCATTTTATCCAAATCCGGAGTATATCGTGTAACTTTAGCAAAAAGCTCTTTACAAAATAACCTATCTGCAGCAGAATCTATATCCGAAAGAAGTGCCTCAGTTAATAGTTCAATTCTATCTTTATTCATTTCATTAGCATATAATAATTGTAACGTCTTTTCTCTAACAGATCTTCGGTTATTCTTTCTCGAACTCATTTTTAATCCTATTTAAATCGGGGGTATTACTTATATGAAGATTTTAAAACAAAAAACAAAAATAAACAAATTTTAGATAAAAATAAATATTTATATTAAAACAAATAAAAAAGGTAATAAAGTATATATCTATATCTCTATTACCTTTCTATATAATTAAAAGTAATTTCTATTTTTTTACAATTTCGCCTAAGCGACCACTATATTGAGATGTACCGGAATAAATCTGTCTTATGCTTCCAATTTTTTCAAGTCTCTCTTCCGCAATCTTTTGAGAAGCTACATTTGTAGGAATATTATTTTCAAGTGATTTCGCAAATATTCTTTTTACTATTTCGTATATGCCTTCAGCTTGTTTCATCGCTCTATCTTGGCGGTATCCTTCGATTTCGTTAGCAACATTTATTAAACCGCCTGCATTTATTACATAATCAGGAGCGTATAATATACCTTTATCAAAAATCAACTGACCATGTTTATCTTCATCTTCAAGTTGATTATTTGCTCCTCCGGCAATAATTTCCGCTTTAAGTCGTGGTATTGTTTCATCATTAATAATACCCCCTAATGCATTAGGACTAAAAATATCACACTGAATATCATAAATTTCATCAGGTTTAACTACGTGAGCTTTTACTGTTTCAAGAACTCGTTTTATTTTTTCATCTAACAAATCCGTAATAAAAAGTTCGGCTCCTTCACTATATAAATGTTCACATAAAAATCGAGCAACTTGACCGGCACCTTGAATAGCAATTCTACGTCCTCGTAACGAATCACTCCCCCACTTTTGATGGGCACAAGCTTTCATACCAACATAAACACTATACGAAGTAACAGGAGCAGGTTCTCCGCTACCACCTAATGACTTGGAAATTCCGGTAACGTACTTCGTCTCCATTCTCACAAATTCCATATCCTTAACCGTAGTCCCTACGTCTTCGGCTGTAATAAAACGTCCTGATAAACCATCAATAAACTTACCGAAAGTTCTAAAAAGCAGCTCGTTTTTCATACTTGCCGAGTCACCAATTATTACAGCTTTACCACCACCAAAGTTTAAACCTGCAACGGCACTTTTATAAGTCATTGCTCGTGATAATCTTAAAACATCCTTTAATGCAGCATCGGTACTTGTATAATTCCACATTCTTGTACCTCCTAGTGCAGGACCTAATTTAGTATCGTGAATAGCAATAATAGCTTTAAGTCCGGATTCTTTGTTTGAACAAAATACTACTTGTTCATGTTCGTGCATTTCAATATTGTCAAATATTTCCATTCACTTACTCCATTTTATTTATTTAATTAAATAGCAAAAAGCCAAAACAACGATAATGCGATGCTTTCTCTAACTCTATAAAACAAAAGTTTTTTGAAAACGTACTTTGTATCACTTGCAATACCTATTGCATTTATATTAAAGAATTTACAAATTTCTAAAACTCTTTTCAAGTGAAATTGGTCAGAAATAATAATTATTTTTTCTTTTCCGCTTAAAAATATAGTATTTTTAATATATTTTACTTGTTCTACGGTAGTTGATGTTGTTTTTTCAATAATTAGGTCTTCTTTTTTAACACCAAGATTAATTAATCTATTGTAAGAAACTTCTGCTTCGGTTAATTCTCCAGGAGCATTTCCGCCAGTAACCAATATTTTTTTTAATCTATTTTGTTTGTATAATTCAGCAGCTTTTTTAATTCTACCCGTTAGAATTGGGCTCGGTTTATTTCCTTTCCAAACAGCAGCTCCCAATACAACCCCAATATCATATTTTTTCTCCTTTAAATCATGATTTGAATATGTTAATGCATAAATAAATGATGCTATTAATATAAATGAAACTATAATAGTAGAATAGCCAATAGATTTTATATAAACATAAAAACCTGAAGTAAAATTCATTAATAACACTACAAAGAGTAAATACAATAATACATAATAATTAATTGTAAAAAATATCGCAATACTTATTCTTTTTATTGGATACCCCCATAATAACTTATTACCCCATATTTCTTTTATATTAATGCTTATGATTAATAAAATAAATACAACAATCGAAATCAAAACAATAATATACAATACTTTAATGTTCTTAATAATTTTACTAAAACTTTTTAATGATAATCTTAATAAAAAAATTAAGGTGACAAAAAAACTTGAGACAAATAATATATTTCCAAATGATTTAATATTAAATTCAGAAATCGAAAAATCGTTTAAGTGATATTTTAGAAAAATAAGACCAAAATAATTTGCAAAAAGTATAATAACTAAATATAAAAACCCAATATATTTTTTCATCTCAAATTGGCATCATATTAATAGTTTTGTTATCTGAATTTAATATCACATTTATATCATAATTTATGTTAAAACAATCTATAATTAAATCTTTATTCAATACATCATTAGGTTTACCGTATGCCAATATATTTCCGTTTTTTAATAACAAAATCTTATCCGAATAATAATTTGCCAAATTTAAATGATGTGTAATTAAAGCAATACTAATATTTCTTTCTTCTTTTAATAAAGACAATAATTTAAAGAGTAAAATTTCATTTTTAATATCTAAATGAGAGTTTGGTTCATCAAGTAAAATAATCTTTGAATTTTGAGCTAATGCTCTTGCAATAAAAGCACGTTGTGCTTCTCCTCCGCTAACTTCATTAATACTTTTATTACGTAAATTATAAATGCCCACTTTATCTAAAACTTCATTAACAAAATTTATGTCTTCCTTTTGTTCATATCCCAAAACACTTAAATGCGGGTTTCTCCCCATCATAACAATTTCAAAAACAGTAAAGGGATAAACAGAATAGTATAATTGCGGTACATATGAAATTAATTTTGCTATTTCTACCCTTTTATATTCGGTAATATCTTTATTAAATAAATTTAGTATGCCTAATTTCGGTTTTAATAAACCAGCAGCAATTTTTAATAAAGTTGATTTTCCACTTCCGTTTGCCCCTAAAAATGAAACAAATTCGTTATTATTGATAGAAAAACAAATATTATTTAAATAAAATTCTGATTGATTTTTGCCGTAGAAATACGAAACATTATCAAAATCAATAATATTCACTAAATACTCCCTTTACTCACTTTGCTGCAATTCCGTCAAATAATACTTTTACTAAAAATTTGACCTCATCGTTAAGATTTATATTTTCAATTGATTTTATTGTTAAAAGTGAAATAACATATGGAAAAATAAAAGATGGATAGAATAGAACTAAAGTGTCAGGATTGATATCAATGATTTCCTTATTTGTAATTCCAAGTAATATTCTTTTTTTATAAATTTCGTAAATTTCATTATCAAAACGTAAACATGCATCACTACATCTTTTACTGCCAAATTTAAATTTATTAGTTCTTACATTTACAAGCAACTGAAATTTATCAGAATAATAAATGCAAAACTCTAATATATCATAAGTAATTCTTTCAACCAATTCCCTAAAAGTTTTAGATTCTTTATCTGCTGTTATTAATATTTCTAAATGAGATTTAAATATCTCTTCAATAATATAATCGTATATCTCTTCCTTGCTGTTAAAATAGTTATATATTGTACCTTTTCCAAATTGAGATTTTGATGCAATTTCATCTAAAGTAGTAGAATCATAACCGTTTTTTGCAAATAAGACAGTAGCAGCATCTGCAATTTCAGATTTTCTTAATAATTTTTCTCGTTCTTTTCTATTCAATTCTTTCTTTATTTCCATAAAAGTACATAATGTATAAAATATTGAAAATAAACATAAGTTAAAAGTAGGATAAATTCAAGCGAATTTAATAAGAGAAAGGTATAAAAAAAAAGAGTGCCTTAGCACTCTTAAAATTTTAATTTAATTTGAAAAGAATAGGTATAGCTACCTGAACTTTAACAGATTTACCACGTTGCTTACCAGGTTTAAATTTAGTCTGTTTTACAGCGTCCATAGCTGCTTCATCACAACCCGCACCAATTCCTTTAATTAACTCAACTTTTGCAACATCGCCGTTTTCATT
>DAINPX010000103.1:0-9186 GCA_036743235.1 Melioribacteraceae bacterium | reverse complement strand
AAAACGAATCAACAAGCCCTTCAACTTTAACATATCAAGTAGAGTTGGTTAATGCTACGTTCCCAACCAAAAATGTATCTTTAAATTTAATTCCTGCTATTAATACTAACGATGTTACAGTAGGCGAATCAAAAGATAAAAATGAAATGAATAATGGTTTAAGTTTTGAAGGACAAGGCGGTCCCGATGCGTTTGGTTATAAATGGATTGACAGCGATGCTCCTAATGGTCCGACTTTTGAATGGGTAGATATTTCTACTACGGGTACGGTTGTTAGTTCATGGACACCTACAGGAACTTATTCCGGAACAGATGAAGGTTATGCCGGTCCTTTTGATATGGGATTTAACTTTAAATTCTACGGAAATGTATTTTCTAACATTTACTTTGCTTCAAACGGATTTTTGTGCTTTGCTCCTTTAACTGCAAATGCATTTACAAATGCAACAATTCCTTCAGCCGGTGCACCAAATAATTATATCTCTCCTTATTGGGATGATTTAGACGGAAAAACAACCGGAAAAGTATATTACAAAGCCGAAACCGATAAATTTATTGTTCAATATACAAACTGGTCAGGTTATTCAGGTTCCGGAGTATTAACATTCCAGGTTCATCTCTACAAATCCGGCAAAATAATGTACTATTACAAAGAAGTTTCTTTATCTTCAAATACAAGTTCTACAGTTGGTATAGAAAACGGAACAGGTACGGTTGGTACTTTAATAGCTTACAACGTTTTATATGCTAAAGCAAATTTAGCAGTTAAAATATCAGCAGATCCGGATTGGTTAAGCACAAACTTAAATTCGGGTACTTTAGCTCAAAACAATTCTGCTTTATTGCAGCTAACATACCGTACCGAAGACTTCCCTGCGGGTACATATACTATGGATGTAAAAATTACAACAAATGATCCTCAACATAATCAAGTTATTGTTCCTGTTACTTTAAAAATAGACGATGGCGGAATTCCTGTTGAATTAACATCATTTACTGCCGATGTTCAGAAAAACGGCATTTTATTAAATTGGATTACTGCAACAGAAACTAACAATAGCGGTTTTGCAATTGAAAGGAGAAATGACGGAAGAAGTTGGGAGCAAGTTGGTTTTGTTAACGGAAAAGGTAATACAACCGAACGCAGTTATTACCAATTTGTTGACGGAAATTTACCGGTCGGAAAATATTCATATAGACTAAAACAAGTTGATTTTAACGGTCAGTTTGATTATAGCAATGTTGCCGATGCCGAAGTTATTGCTCCAAATGAATTTTCATTAGAACAAAACTATCCAAACCCATTTAATCCAAGTACATTTATAACCTATACATTACCGGAAAAAGTTGAAGTTAATCTATCAGTATATAACTCATTAGGTGAATTGATGATTACTTTGGTTAATGGAATGCAAGAAGCCGGAATTTACAAAACCGAATTTAATGCAAGTGGTTTTAGTAGCGGTACTTACATTTATAGGATAACTGCTACAGGTAATAACGGAGTTTATACTCAATCTAAAAAAATGATATTAATTAAATAATTCACTAGTTAAAGGTCTCCTTTTTACTAAGGAGACTATTTTTTATAAATAAGGGGTAATTGTATGAAAAAAATACTTGTAATTTTTGTGTTTTTAGGTCTCTATTTTGGCGTAAATTCTAATATGAATGCCCAAAGTTGCGATATATTGTATTTTTGCGTAAAATATGATGGAGGAGAAAAAGATTGTTCCGATCGGTTTTATGCAGGCTCGCTAACAGTTATGGCAAAATTGGCAAATGAAATATATTACGAAAAAGTATATGTTCAATTAGATAAATACGAACCGAGAACCGGAGAATTTAAGTATTATGATGATTATGAATTTACTACTGATCCTGATATGACTTATATATTTTTCCCGGGAATTAACTTTAAAGACAGGGGTTTTTACCGAGTCTTTTTATTAAACCCAAATAAAGAAACTATTACAAGTGCATTAATAGAAATAATTTAATATTAATGTTCTTATAAATTTCAAAATCCCTCGAAAATATCGGGGGATTTTTTTTTGATTAAGGATAATTGCAAAAAAGAGTTTTGCAACCACTACTAAGAAAATAGTGGTAATTGAAAAAGAAGTTGGAATTAAAGTTGGGGAATAAAAGTATTGTTAAGGTTGTAATTAAAACATTAAATTACAACAATATTAAGTTAGTGGTAAATAAAGTTAATTATTTACTTTTCTTCTTCTCAAGCATCTCCACAACAATAGGGGGTACAAAGGCAGAGATATCTCCGTTAAATTGACTTAAATTTCTAATAATTGTGGAATTAAGGTAGGTGTATTTTTCATGAGGCATCAAAAAAATTGTTTTAATACCACCCGAAAGTTTTCTATTCATTAAAGCCATTTGAAATTCATATTCAAAATCACTAATAGCTCGTAAACCACGAATAATACCAACCGCATCTAAGTTTTTGGCATGGTTAACGGTCAATCCGTCAAAAGCATCTACTACTACTTTGCTCTCATCTTTAAAACACTCTCGTAACATATATAAACGTTCATCTAACGAAAACATGCAGGTTTTTGCAGGGTTGCGAGCAATAGTAACAACAACTTCGTCAAATAAGTCAACTGCACGTTTAACAATATCAACATGTCCAAAAGTAACAGGATCAAAAGTACCCGGATAAATCACTCTTTTCATATAAATCCTTACATAAAAAATTTAAAAATACAACTATCACCAATTCTTCTAAATGGTTCGGCTTTAAAGTTTTCGATATCTTTTTCTAAAGTTTGAATAGATCTTTCAATAATAATTAAACCACCTTTTTTAACAAATTCGTTTTTAACTAAATTATCAAAAACATCATAAACATCATATTTGTAAAATGGCGGGTCAGCTATAATTAAATCGTATTGTTTGTGGTTTGCCAAACGAGAAAATTTTATTGCTTCTAATTTATAAATATAACAATACTCATCTGCATCCAACGATGAAATGTTTTCTTGCAATACTCTTCCGACTGCAAAATTACTTTCAACAAAATCAATAGACCCGGCACCACGACTTAAAGATTCTAAACCTAAAGATCCGCTGCCTGCGTAAATATCGCAAACGGAAATGCCTTCAAAATCAATTTCATTGGTTAAGTGGTTAAATAATGATTCTTTTACTTTATCGGTTGTAGGTCTAACGGCTTTGGAATTTGGAAACTTAATAGGTCTTCCGCGGTATATGCCGGATATTATACGCATATTATTCTAATCTCAAAACTATTCCTAAAGGGGCAGAGAAAGATAATATTTTACGTTGCAATAACTCGTTATTTTTTATGTTATCTGATTGTAAAATAGTATCAAAAGGGGAAATACGAATTAAATCTACATTTAACTTAGTTCTAATCTGGTCAATAATATTGTCTGTTACAGAATCGGTAAAAACATATGCTTTATTAATTAAATTACTATCAATACCAACATTTTTTAACGATAAAAACGAGTTTTTTACTGCATCCAAAATTTCGTGAATATTATTATATTTAAAATTATTTGAATAAACAATGTTAGGGCCTTCTAACACCATAAAATTAATTGAATCTTCCGTTATATATAAACTAACCGAGTTTTGTAGCTTGTTAAAATCAACGGAGGCAAAAATATTTAAATTAGCAGCTAAATGTACATTATCCAAAAAACGAATTTTTAAATTATTAACTGCTGCAAATTTATTTAATATTTTGATAATTCTTTTTTCTAAAGCATAAAATATTATCACATTCTTCTTTAATAGCGAGCTTTCTTCAACCTTAACATGTCTTATAACAAAGTCGTTACAGTTTAAGTTAGGGTATAAAACAGAAAACTCCCATTTAATCAAATCTTCCAAGTCATTATCTAATAGGGTATTATCGAAAGGGATAGAAACAATTTTAAAAAACTCGAAAGGTAAAAGAAAAGAAGAGTAGCTTGAATTGATAGATTTTTTTAGTAATAAAGAGTTTAAGGCAGCTCGGAGAACGGAGATAAATTTTGTGTCTTTTACATCCGGTTCAATAAAATCCGGAAAAAATTCTTCATCTACGTTCTCCAAAATAAAATTAGTGTCGTTAAAATTAACCTCAACAAGTTGTAACTTAGATTTGGTAATATTAAAACCGACATTGTTTTGAAAGAGCGCCATTTATTAAATTATTCCCAAGAAGCCGTATTTTTTAACGCATCGCTAAATAAATCGCCAATTTTACCGTAGTTATCAGGGCATTCAATAACATATCTGTTTCCTTTAGAAATATGTTTATTTACTCTAACAACTCTGCCGCTTCTATCAATAACGGTATCTGCTACTTCGTTACTATCAATAGCAATTTTATATGCATGATATGACTTTGGTGAAAAACGTAAAGATTCTGCCATATTTGGGTTAAATGGACCAACAGTTAAATCTTTAAATGGATTTTTAATTTTACCGGTAATTGAATCCGGCTTTGTCATTAAATCAACAACCACTTTTTCATTTTTTAAGAAAGTAATTAAACTATCTACACTACTTGTATATCTTCCGTATTTTTTTTGGAATAATATTTGAGCTTCTCGTAGGTTAGACATTCTGGCACGCGATTCGTTTTTAAAATATTTTTCTTTTTCTACTACTTCTTGAGGTTGTAAAATTGCAACCCATATTAAAACTACTGTAAGTACTGCTATAATAACATAAAGCACGGCATGAATATACCATGGTTCACTTTTAGAAATCATTTTTCCTCCGGATATTATCTTTTTCTCTAATTAATATTCAATTTTAAAATTTAAGAACTAATTTTTTTTAATACCACTAATTTGATAAAGTATTTTGTCATAATCAACACTTTTTTTATAAATATTAATAATATTTTACAAAAAGGTCTCTTTTAATACCGTTTTTGTGTATATAAAAAAATACAAAATAAATAAAAAACTTAATAAAAGAAGTTTTTAAAAACAATGATAAAAAAGCACCCCATTTTATTGAATATAAATGTATTGTTTAATGTCTTCGAAGGCGGTACGGCTAACTATTCCGGCTTCTACAATATTAATTAAACTGTTCAATTTACCTTTATTACGTAATTGGATAATTTGTATGGCTTTTTTCTCTGTTATATTAGGTATTAACACTAACTGCTTAATAGTGGCTGTTCTTAAATTTACTTTAGTTACACAAAATTTTGTATCGGTTTTACTATTATTAGTCCGTTTGTTTTTAGAAGAAACGACTTTTTGATTCTTTGGTTTATTATTAAAAAATGCAGAATCTAAATATTTATTGTCAAATGCTTTTTCGGTATTTTTATTAGTAAAAACAAAGTAAATTATTAAACTAAATAGAATAAAAAAGGATAAAAAAAGTATTGCTTTAGCTTCGTTAAACGTAAAACCTTTATTGGCAAAAAAACTTTTTTTATCCTTCAATTTAATTTCTAATTAATGAGTAGGCACTTTAATATTAGGCATTTTTTGTAACTCTTTTAACAAGTCTTTTTCTTTATTATCTATTTTATTAGGAACAAATATGTTAATTTTAACCAACTGATCGCCTGCACCATGCGAATTTAGATGCTGTATTCCTTTTTCACGCATCTTTAAAAACTTACCCGGTTGCGTGCCCGGATCTATTTTTAATTTGGCTCTTCCGCTTAAAGTAGGAATTTCAACTTCCGTACCAAGTACTGCTTCAGGGTAACTTAACATCAATTCGTAGATTATATTATCTCCGTCACGTAAAAAATATTCATGTTTCGCTTCAGAAAACACAACTATTATATCACCGTTAGAACCGCCGTTTTTTCCTGCATTTCCTTCACCGCGCAAAGTCATATAACTATTATCAACAACACCTGCCGGTACATTTATTTTAATAGTAGATTCTTCCAAAATTCTTCCGTCTCCGGCACATTTTCTGCAAGGGTCTGAAATTACTTTACCGGTGCCTTTACAATTACTACATTGGGCAATATTAACAAATTGACCAAAAAATGATTTAGATACTTGTTTAATTTCTCCGGTGCCTTTACAAACCGAACAAGTGTTAAAAGATGATCCGTCTTTTGCTCCGGAACCGCTACAAGTTGTACAACGAATATACCTTTTTATTTTTACTTTTTTATTAGTTCCTGTGGCAATTTCTTCTAAAGTCAGTTTTAGGTTAATTCTTAAATCGCTTCCCGGTGTTCCGGTGCTTCTTTGTCTTCCTCTTCCGCTTTGTTGATTACCACCGAAAATATCATCAAATATACTTCCGCCACCGCCAAAAATATCGCCGAAACTACTAAAAATATCGTTAATGTCTGTAAATCCGTGAAAATCTTGACCGGCATTCATCCCTTGATGTCCAAATTTATCATATCTTGCACGTTTTTGGTCATCGTTTAATACTTCATAAGCTTCTGCAGCTTCTTTAAATTTTTCTTCAGCTTCTTTATTATCAGGATTTCTATCGGGATGATACTTCATTGCCAACTGACGATATGCTTTTTTTAAATCGTCTTTAGTTGCTTTTTTATCTACGCCAAGTATTTCGTAATAATCTCTTTTACTCATAATTCTTTTACCTATTTTAAAATTTATTCGGTTGCACCTTCATTATTTTCAACTTCTTTATTTGTTTCGTTATTAACACAAACAATAACTTTTGCATGTCTAATTACTTTATCTTTGTAAATATAACCTGCTTCAATTTCCTGTAAAATTTGGTCATTCGGAACTTGATTATTAGGTTGCTGAAGAAGTGCCTCGTGAAAGTTAAAATCGAATTGCCTCCCCGTTGTTTCAATTTTTTTTACTCCCTCCTCGGTAAGTATTTTGGTAAACTTATCAAAAACCATTTTAACTCCGTTTACAAATGAATTATTTACCAATTCATCGGGTACATGTGAAAACGAACGAGATAAGTCATCATAAATAGGAAGTATTTTTTTTATCATGCTTTCTGATGAATACTTAAAAAAGTCCGAAAGTTCGTTTTGTGCACGTTTTTTATAATTTTCAAACTCGGCTAATGTTCTTAATCTTTTATCTTTTGCTTCACCAAGTTCTAATTCAAGAGCTTTAATTTTTTCGTTAAGAGTTTTAATTTCTTCCTCGTATTTACTTGTTTCGGCAACTTCGAGGTTTTCAATTTCTGTATTTTCCAATTTGGGTTCTTCCTTAATTTCGGGTTGTTCGGTTTCCGTATTTTTTACGGTTTCTTTAATCTCTTCTGTATTTTCGGTAATGTCTGTTTTTACTTTTTTCATAACCTTCATTTTCCTCTATTGTTTTTTCTTTAATTCTGATGTTAATATATCTGCAATATATAATATTGCAGCAATTGATTTTGAGTATTCCATTCTTTTAGGTCCAACAATTCCTAATATTCCTATTGTTTCTCCTACTTTGTAATCTTTTATAACAAAGCTGTAATTGTGCAATATTTCCGAAGGATTTTCGCTTCCAATAGAAACAGAAACGGAATTTCCATCGGGTTTTTTACTGTCCATAATGTGAATTATTATATCCTTGTTTTCAATTAACTCTATTATGCTCTGAAAATTCTCGGCATCATCAAACTCCGGCTGTCTTAAAATATTTTTAGCTCCGGTAATAAAAGCTTTATCCGTAAAATTTATGTCCGAAAATATTTTATCGGCAGAGTCTAAAAATAATCGAATTATAGAATGATTCCCGAAATTTTCAGCATCTTTTATTCTATCGGTAAAAGTTTTTTTTATTTCATTAAATGTTAAATCGGTTAATCGTTCGTTTAGTATAATTTGAACCTTCTCTATATCTTTAAGTTCAATTTCGGTATCTAATTCCAATGTAATTGTTTTTACATGTCCGCTTTTAATACTTAGAACTATTAAAATTCTTTTAGAAGATAATTGAAGAATTTGTATTTTTTCTAATATTGCAGATTCAAATTTTGGAAAAGTTACGCAAGCAAGTTGATTTGTAATTTCACTTAATATTATAGAAGAAATTCTTAGCAAGTCTTCTGTATCCGATGAATCTTGATTTATTCTTCGTATTATATTATTTTTTTGTTCTGCGGCAAGATCGGTAATTTCCATTAAAGAATCTACATATAACCTGTAACCTTTGTCTGTTGGAATTCTTCCTGCACTTGTATGAGGATGACCTAAAAAGCCGGTCTCTTCCAAATCTGACATAATATTACGAATAGTAGCCGGCGAAAGACCCAAATTATACTTGCGCGCAATATTCCTGCTACCTACCGGATTTGCGGTAAGAATAAATTGGTGTATTACGTTTCGTAATATTGCTTTTTCTCTATCGTTTAATATATAATTTTCCACTTCACAAAAAATTTTAATATAACTTGTAAATATACAAAAATTTTTTCTATTGTTAAAAGCTATAAACTTTGCTATTTAATGGGTGTTATGTTTTACAATTTTTTTATAGTATCAGTTCCTTTTTAAAGTTATTAAGCTTATCTTTAAAATTATAATAAAAAAAATTAAGAGGATAAATTGGAGAATACTTATAAAGCTGCCGGTGTAGATATTAAAGCAGGTGATGAGACAGTTGATAGAATAAAAGTATTGGCAAAATCAACTTTTACCAAAAACGTACTTTCCGGAATCGGTCATTTCGGTGCATTTTTTGAGGCAGATTTCCCCGGTTATCAAAAACCTGTTTTGGTTAGCAGTGTGGACGGAGTAGGAACTAAATTAAAAATAGCCTTTTTAATGAATAAACACTATACGGTTGGTCAAGATTTAGTAAATCACTGTGTAAATGATATTGCAGTATGCGGAGCTAAACCATTATACTTTATGGATTATTTTGCGGTCGGTAAATTAGTGCCTGATGTTGCAGAACAAATTATTAAAGGATTTGCTACAGCATGTATAGAAAACGGTGTTGCTCTTATAGGGGGCGAAACTGCCGAAATGCCCGGCTTTTACACCGAAGGAGAATACGATATTTCCGGTACTATTGTTGGGGTTGTTGAAAAATCAAAAATAATTGACGGTACAAATGTTAATCTCGGAGACGTTTTAATAGGTTTTAAGTCTGTCGGCTTGCATACTAACGGATACTCGTTAGCTCGTAAAGTATTGTTAGATAAGTTTAAGGTTACAGATAAGACAGATTATTTTGAAAACACTATTGGTGAGGAATTATTAACTGTTCATAAATCCTATTT
>DAINPX010000102.1:0-9253 GCA_036743235.1 Melioribacteraceae bacterium | reverse complement strand
ATAATAAATAGGTAAAAAT
The DNA here is from genome assembly GCA_036743235.1 of Melioribacteraceae bacterium. Taxonomy (GTDB): domain Bacteria; phylum Bacteroidota; class Ignavibacteria; order Ignavibacteriales; family Melioribacteraceae; genus JAEXOD01. The sequence goes on along the minus strand of DAINPX010000102.1, from coordinate 9,234 downwards.
AATTATGACAAAAATAAAAGCAATTGTATTCGATTTGGGGAATGTATTAATTCCTTTTGACTACAATATAATAATAAACAAATTGGATTTAATTGAAGAAGGATTGGGCAAACGGTTTTATAATCTATATCAAGTTAACTACCACTTACATCGTGCTTACGAAAAATTTGCAATAAGCACAGATGAGTTTTTGAGCGAAATGCTTGAATTTACCGAGCATAAAATTGATAGCGAAACCTTTTGTAAAATTTACTCGGAAATTTTTACAATAAATGAAAATTTAACCGCCCTTCTGCCTATTTTAAAAAAGAATTATAAATTAGTTTTACTTTCTAACACTAACTATATTCATCAAAAATACGGATATGGACATTATAAGTTTTTTGAAAATTTTGATAAATTAATACTATCGCACGAAGTAAAAGCAGTAAAACCGGAACCTGAGATTTATAATTCGGTAATGGCTTATACTTGCTTAAAACCCGAAGAACATATTTTTATAGATGACGTACAAGAATATGTGGACGGTGCCAAAAATATGGGCTGGAATGCTATTAGATTTATTTCCAATATGCTGTTGGAAAAAGAATTAAAAAAGTACCAAATATTGTTTTAATTAAAAACAATTTTTATAAAACTGTTTATACGTCAAAAAATTTGCTAAACATTTTTGTTTATAATGCCATATTTTTGTTAAAAAACAATCGTTCTCGTCTAAGTTAAAACTAATCTCGTCTAAACACAAAAACATAACTTGTTTTAATATAATAAGTTAACAAATTTCCTCGTCTAAATTGCGTCTAAACCTCGTCTAAGTTAAAATTAATCTCGTCTAAATACAAAAACATAACTTGTTTTAATATAATAAGTTAACAAATTTCCTCGTCTAAATTGCGTCTAAACCTCGTCTAAGTTAAAATTAATCTCGTCTAAAATCCACTGTCTATTCTCACCAAGTTTAATCATTCTTTTTCGTTTCATTTTTTGAAGAATATTTTTAATTTTATGCCTTTTTTGTTCCAAATCCAAAACATCTGGAAGTTTTTCAATCAATATTTTTTCAAAATCCTCGCGTTGTGCCTCACCAAAGCTTGTTAAATAGTTTAATATAATTTTTTGACAATATTGATCATCAATGCCTTTTTGTTTAATATAGTCAGCTTTTTCTTCTGTTACCTTTGCAACTGTTGCCGATATATGAAAACTAGGTTTTCTACCTTCAATAAGCTTTTTATTTTTTAGTTTTTTTATTTCTTCAGCACTTAAAATCTTCTTTTTAGCTACTTTATCTAAAGAAATAATTTCTATGAGGCTTAAATCGGGCATAGAAGCGACCTTTCGCGCATAATTTAAGTCAATAATTTTTCCAAATACAGTAAGTTTTACAATATCATTCTCAAAATCATAATCGGGTAGAGGAAAAAACTTATTTCGTTGAATATTAAACATACGTTTAATACCACTTCCTATTGCATCAATCATGTTTAGATTAATCATTGCTTCTACCAAAAATGGATTACGATAAGTAGATTCTGGCGCATCCGAAATAATAACATCTTCAATGCTGCGCGGAATAAATTTCCCAACATTAATAAAAATCAATTTTCCGTCTTCATGCTCAACAACGTTAATTTTTCCCCCTAATTTATAATCTTGATGGGCTATGCAGTTGTTTAATGCTTCTCTGATAACATATGGGTCGTATTGATCTACTTCTTCAGGAAAAAGTGTATTTTCTGTAATATACCTATATTTTAAATTTCGTATTTTCTTAAATACAGCCTCTGAATTTAATAAAAATGGGCATGAGAAGTGCTGATAATCTTTTTCAAAATTATCTTTATCTCTTAAAATCCAAGAAATTTTTGCTATTGCTGGACTTAACAGATGCTCCGATTCGGGCTTTCCGAGAAGCAGAATTGCAGAATTAGTAACTTTGCCTTTAATACAAACTTTTGCTTTATTTAAAAAAGTTAAATCATCCCATAAATCAATTTCATTTACTAAATGACTAAATTTCCTTTTATATAATTCGCGGGCTTTTAAAATAGCTTCAGGAGATAAATCTTCAATATTGGCATTTGGAATTATAATCGAGCTCCAATCTTCTTTTTTCGTCTGCTCTCTTATTCGCTCTACCTCTTCAATATTAAGGGCATTTAGGGATGCACCGTCTCTACCATAATAATGACCTTTCCAAGCAATAGGAATCCCCTTTGGAGCAGCCGGTATTTTAAACATTAAAATTCGTTTACTTTCAATTACCATTTCATAAATTTCGATAAATGTTAATCTACCTGTTGTATGATTAGCAATTTCTAATTTAAGAGAATTTAGATCTTCCTTTTTACAACGAAAACTAGTGCCAACAATATTTTTATTCTTATCTTCGACGCCAAATATTAACCAAGCATTACTTTTAGCATTTAAATTAGCTTCATTACAAAGTGCTGAAAAATATTTTCCTATATCATCAAAATGAAATTGGTTTTTAGCTTCTTTAAATTCAACAATCTCGTTTTCAACACCTTGGGATATCAAATCTTGAAAAAACAAAGATAACTCAAGTTCAGCTTTCATATATATATCCTAAAAATAAACTAAAATATTTAATAAAAACAATTAAACAAGCCTGAATAGATTACTTAAGCCACTCTTTCCAAATATCGGGGCAGTATCCTATTGTAACACTTGTTTTTGTTCTAACAATAGGCGTAACAAACAATAAAGGATCGTTTAACAACTCTTCTTCTTTATCAAACTTAATATATTGCAAATTTCTTTTCTTATACTGTTTTCCTTCGGTATTAAAAAGATCATCTATTGAAAATTTACGTTTCACACTTTCCAATTCACCTTTACTTAGCCCCTTTTCGGCAAGGTTACGAAACTGAAATTTTATATTTCGTTCTTTAAAAAAACGTTCTGCTTTTTGGGTATCTTTGCAATCCTTTACGCCAAAAATTTGTAAATTTTCAACCGGCATTATTCAACCTTAAAAGTTTTGTTTATATCTTTTGTAAGTCCGCTTAACTCGTCTTTAACATTAAATATTAAAGTATAATCACCTTTTTCGTAAGAGCTGTCTAAACCAACTTGACACTCTAAAGCAATATCCATTATTTTTTCATTACTTTCTTTTTCAATTACATCTTTAAATATTCCGGATTTAATATTATTACCGGGGGTCATCAAATCGACCGAGTATGATATTTTGGCAGTAAAATTACCGTTATGTTCAACTTGTTTAAATCCTTTAACATTTACCGATGCATTTAACTCCCAGCCGCTATCTAACGAATAACAAAAAGCTTCGGGACTAAATAATTCGACTTTTACTTCTTCATTTTTACTGCATGCAAAAATTATTAAAACAGAAAGAAGCAAAACCAATAACTTTTTCATAACTCACCTAATTAACAATTTAATTTTAAAAGTACACTATTTTTATTATTTATTCAATACGTTTTTTTTAACTTAAATCTAAATCAAAATCTGATTGTAAATGTTGTTGTTTTGCCAAACGAAGATTTTACCGATAAACTTCCGTAATGAGCATTAATTATTTGTTTGGAAATACTTAAACCAATTCCCGAGCCCTCTTTTTTTGTTGTAAAAAACGGAATAAATATTTTATCCAAAATTTCATCTTCTATACCTACACCGTTATCACTTATTTTAATTACGGCTTTTCCTCTTTCATCAATAAACGCCTTTAATATTACTTCGCCCACGTAATTATCTTTAAATAAAAAGGGGTCTTGTTTTTGGTTAATTGCATAAACGGCGTTATTTAGTAAATTAATTAATACTTGTTCAATTAAATCTTGGTCAGCATTAATTTCTAAATTAACAGGACTAATTTCAGTAAAAAATTGAATATTTGTATCTTTTAATGCCGAGTCCATTAAAAACTTAATTCTTTCAAATAAAGTAGAGACGGAAAAAATTTCAAAATTAGGTTTAGGCACTTTTGCCAAATCTCTATACTTCTCAACAAATTTAACCAATCCTTCACTTCTTTTTTTTATGGTCTCAATAGCCAAAGTTAAATCGTTATCAATACAACTGTTATTAAGTTTATCTTTTAAAAGAAATTCTGCCGTAGATGCCAAAGAAGATATTGGCGTAACAGAATTCATTATTTCATGGGTTAAAACTCTAATTAATTTTTGATAAGCCTCAATTTCTTTTTTTTCAATTTCGGGTTGTATGTTTTGTAAAGTTACTATTTTATAAGTTTGCCCTCTCATTTTAAATTCTGTAGCAAACAATAATATTAAAATAGTTTCGTCTTTTAAATTAACAGAATATGTTATTTGTTGACCGGGAATAAGACGAAACATAAAATCTCCAAAATTTTCATTAATATTATTTAATGTTCCCAAATCTTTTGCTGTATTAATTTTTAATATTCGTTTAGCATTTCTATTTATTAAATCGATTTTACCGTAACTATCAAAAGAAATTAAACCGACTCCTATATGCTCAATAATAGTTTGAAGATATAAATTACTTTCTTCCTTTTCGCTTCTCGAATCCTTAATTTTGCTTAAAATGGCATTAAATTCATCCGAAATATTTTTAAATGATTTACCGTATTTTCCAAAATTAAAATTAATTGAATAATCGGAATATTTAACCGATTGAAGAAAAGCAAAAAGTTCATCATTTGTTTTATCAACAAATTTTAATAATATAATTAATTGCCAAACAATTAGTAACCCAAAAACAACTATTAACACTAAAGCGTAATTATTAAAATAAAAATAAAACAGAATAAAGATACAAACCGTAATTAATAATATTTTTATCAGTACATTAATCTTAAAATTATTCATATTATAAATTATATTTTTCCATTCTTCTATATAACGATGTTCTTGTTAAGCCCAATTCTTTAGCTACTTTTGTAATATTACCTTGATATTTAGCCATGGCTTTTTGAATTATGTTTCTTTCAATTTCTTCAAGGTTAAAGTTATCATCAACCAAGTTATCTTTTTTAGAATTAGCTTTATTAAAAAAGAAATCACTTGGCATTAGTTTATTATTATCGCATAATATTACAGCTCTTTCAATTGAGTGTTGCAATTCTCTAACATTACCGGGCCAATTATAACTTTCAAATTGCTTGAAAGTTGATCTATCAAAAATTAAATTTGGTTTATTATATTTCTTTTTAAATGATGTTAAAAAATGCTCAGCCAACAATAAAATATCTTCTTCTCTTTCACGCAACGGAGGCAAATTGATTTCAACAGTATTAATTCTATATAATAAATCTTGACGAAATTTATTAGTATTTACCAAATCGTAAATTGGCATATTAGTGGCACAAATTAAACGAATATCGATATTAATAATTTTATTGCTGCCAATACGAGTAATTTGGTGTTTTTGGATAGCAGTTAAAAGTTTAACCTGCAATTCGATTGGAATGTTACCAATTTCATCTAAAAACAAAGTGCCGCCAGAAGCAACTTCAAATCTTCCGGGTCTATCTTCTTTTGCATCAGTAAACGCCCCTTTTGTGTGCCCAAAAAGCTCGCTTTCAAATAACGAATGTGTTATTGCACCCATATCAACACTAATAAATACTTCTTTACGTCTATTAGATTTTTTATATAAAGACCTTGCAACCAACTCTTTACCGGTTCCGTTTTCACCCAATATTAAAACATTTGCATCGGTTTCGGCTACTTTATTAATAGTATTAAAAACTTTTTTCATTGATGTTGAAGTTCCTATTATATCGCCAAAACTATTTTCACAAGAACTTAAAATAAATTCTTGTTTATTCTTAACTTTTTCAAGTTCTATTCTGGATTCTCTTAATTTTAATGCAGAAAAGAATGTAGCTAAAAATTTTTCGTTTTGCCACGGCTTAAGAACAAAATCGGTTGCTCCTTCCTTCATAGCTTTTACTGCCATTTCTACATCGCCGTATGCGGTTATTAATATTACTACGGCAAGCGGATCAACTTTCAATATTTCCTTCAACCAAAAAAAACCTTCGTTACCGGATGTCATATCTTTTGTAAAATTCATATCTAAAAATATCACATCATAAATTTGGGACGAAACAAGTGATAAAATATTTTCCGGATTTTTTTCGGTTATAACCACATCGGCTTGTTGTTTTAGCAATAATCTGCCGGCAAGCAAAACATCTTCGTTATCATCTATAATAAGTACTTTAGACATTGAATATAATTATTAAATTTTACAAAAGTTTAACAAAACAATTTTTAATATAATAAAATATGTTCAAATTCGTACGGTGTTGTACGAAAACGAACACTTTTAAAAGTAAAAACTTACAGAAAAGCCGAAAAATATCAAATTTTACTATTGGCATTGTACTTGAATAATAAATTAAAAATTTAGGATAATTTGAATGGATAAACCCATTAATAAAAGTAAATGGTCTAAAAATAAAGTCTCTTACATTACCGGAATACTTTTGTTTGTTGTTTTTATGTTTTATGTTTTTATTATTCGAGATAATTCAACAAAACTAATAATAGATAAAAATAAGATAACGATTTTTGAAGTGCAAGAAAATGAATTTCAAGAGTATATAGCCGTTATAGGAAGTGTTGAACCTATAGAAACATTTTTTTTAGATTTGACCGAAGGAGGAAGAATTGTTGAAAAATATATTGAGGAAGGTGCTTTTGTTGAAGTAGGCCAAAAAATAATAAAATTAGATAATCCTAACATGTCTTTACAACTATTAAATACTCAATCCAACTTCATTCTTGCCGAAAATCAGTTTAGTCAAACTCGATTAACGTTTGAACAAAATTTTTTATATAAAGAGAATCAATTGTTAGAATTAAATACGAGATTATTAAATCAGAAAAGAGTTTATTTAAATAATAAGGCACTATATGATAAGAAATTATGCTCGGAAAATGAATTTAGCCAAAGTAAAGATGAGTACGAATATTTAGTAAACAGTAAAAAACTGATGCAAGAGGCTATAAAAAAAGACTCGTTAACTTACATTCTTTTGTTGCAACAAAACGAAACAAATGTAGCAAGAAGCAAAGAATATCTTAAACTTGTTGAAGAACAACTTAATAATCTAACCGTAAAATCCCCCATTAAAGGACAGCTTACAGATTTATCTGCCGAAATAGGACAAACCGTTACTTCAGGGTATAAATTAGGAAGAATAGATAATACCGATTCGTATAAAATAAAAGCGGAAGTTGACGAACATTATATAAATAGAATTAAAAAAGGATTAACCGGCGAATATGAATTGGATGGGGAAAAAATTGAGTTAATAGTTAAAACAATTTATCCGCAAGTAAATAACGGTAAATTTAATATTGATTTGATGTTTGTAAAAGAGCAACCCAAAAACTTAAGGCGCGGATTAACTACACATATTAAACTGCAATTAGGTAACCCGACAAAATCATTGGTTCTTGAAAACGGTGGTTTTTATACAAAAACCGGAGGAGAGTGGGTTTTTATTTTAGATAATGAAGAAAGAACTGCAATAAGGCAAAAAATTACATTAGGACGACAAAACCCTGTGTATTTTGAAATTTTGGACGGGTTAAAATCCGGAGATAAAGTAATTACATCATCTTATGATAATTACGGCGAAACAGAAAAATTAATATTAAAATAAAAAGGCAAATAAAATGATTAAAACTATTGGACTTAAAAAAGTATTTAAAACTGACGAGGTTGAAACTACTGCGTTAGATAAAGTTGATTTAGAAATTAATAAAGGCGAATTTGTTTCTATAATGGGTCCTTCGGGATGCGGAAAATCAACCCTAATGAATATATTAGGTTTATTGGATAACCCCACTGAAGGAATTTTTACTTTTTTAGATGAGGATGTTACAAGATATTCCGAAAAACAAAGAGCACAAATAAGAAAAGAAAATATAGGTTTTGTTTTTCAAAGTTTTAATTTAATTGATGAATTGACCGTTTATGAAAATGTAGAACTACCTTTATTATATCTAAAAACTTCTGCTTCGGATAGAGCAATAAGAGTTAATAACGTATTGGAAAGGATGCAAATTATCCACAGAAAAAATCACTTTCCGCAACAACTTTCGGGTGGTCAACAACAAAGGGTTGCAGTTGCCCGTGCACTTGTTACAAATCCTAAACTAATTTTAGCAGACGAACCGACCGGCAACCTTGATTCGGCTCACGGTGATGAAGTAATGAAAATGTTAACCGACTTAAACGAAGCAGGTACTACTATAGTTATGGTTACCCACTCTCCTCTTTATGCCGAATATGGCAATAGAGTTGTGCATTTATTTGACGGTAAAATTGTAACCGAAAATTTTAAACAAAAGTTTTACGTATAAATATTAGGAAATTGTAAAAATGCTTAAAAACTATTTTCTTATCACATTACGAAACTTACAAAAATTTAAAGGATATTCATTTATAAATATATTTGGACTTGCTACCGCTGTTGCAGTTTGCCTGCTTATATTATTATACGTTCAGGATGAATTAAATTACGATAAATTCAATTATAAATATGATAGAATTTATAGAGTACATATTGACGGAGTATTTAATAATAAAAAGATTTGGGCAGCGCAAAGCTGTTTACCGCTGGGCAAAACTTTAAAAGACGAAATTCCCGATGTTACTGCTTACGCAACAATAAGAAGTTTCGGATTTCCCGTTTTTAGGTATAAGGACAAAGTATTTAGCGAAGAAAAAGTTTTTTTTACCGATTCTAATTTTTTTGAAGTTTTTGACGTACCTATTATTAAAGGGAATAAACTAAATTTATTAAATAATCCTTTTGAAATAGCTATAACCGAAAGCATGGCAAAAAAATATTTTGGTAACGAAGACCCTATTAATAAAATAATTAACTCGGATAAAAGAATTGATTATAAAGTTGTTGCCGTAATTAAAGATGTTCCTTACAACTCTCACTTTAAATATGATTTTTTAGGTTCTTTAAGTTCATATAAAATTCAAGAAGATTATCCTTGGGTTAATAATAACAACTTCACTTATATTGTATTAAAGGAAAATTCAGATCCTAAATTAGTTCAAAAGAAGATTGACAAAGTTGTATCTAAATACACTATACCGACTATTGAAAAAATATTCCAAACAACTTGGTCTGATTTATCTAAAAATGGACTTAAATACGGATATACTATGCAGGCATTAAGTGATATTCACTTAAAATCTAATTTAGAAAACGAGTTTGAACCAAAC
>DAINPX010000101.1:0-9345 GCA_036743235.1 Melioribacteraceae bacterium | reverse complement strand
GGTTTCATTATCAAATTCAAAATTAATTAAATTTATTGGGAAATTTCCTGTAAAACCCCAAATATCGGTACAACTTATATTTATTTGAGTTTTTTCATTCAAATTAAGTATATGCTTATCGGAATAAACATTAATATTTCTAATAAATTCTGGAGACAAATAATTAATACTTAAAAACAAAGCATTGTTTACCTTTCTTTCACCTGTATAATCTGACGGTTTATTCACAGTACTATCTCTTATTACCATTGTTGTTGAGCCACCCCCATCAAAATTTAATGCGTCATAACAACCTAATTCTTTCATAAATTTAGATAATTCCGGTAAAGTAAACCCAACACTGTTATTTTTATCACGCCCATCAATAGCAACAATATAAAGTTTATTTTGTTCTTTATTAAAGCCAATTGCCGTTCTTGGATTTTTACCAAAAAAGCCTTCATTGTTAATACCTTCAATATATGCAAAATTATTAATAACTTCGCCTTTATTCAAAATTTTTGGTAATCCCCCAATCATTTGGTTGATATTTTCAACAATCGGTATTGTACTTAAAAATATTTCAACAGTATCATTTATTGTTACATTATTTAACTTAATTACTTCTTTTGGTAAAATAGCCAAATATCTATCCGAAAATAAAAATTTTGGAATATTTTTATTAAAAATGCTATTAACAACAAATTTTTGCTTAATATTTAATTTTAATTTATCAATTGATTTTATCAATAAACCTACTTTATTATCATCTATTTTAGTTTTAAGATTATAAAATCTATTATATAATTTTACCTTATCGCTTAAATTATCCGAATTAATAGAGTTAATTTTTAATTCAGAATTTCCCACTTTAATATAACCGTTAAATTTAATGGTATCGATAATAATATTTTTTTGCTCAGTAAATGCAATCAAACTCCTTCCTATATTAACTGCCTTTACAAATTGACCATCCATAATCATACTGTTTTCAAACTGATAAGGTGAACCACCAAAAAAATCGGCATTTACACCTGCTAAAACAAATGTATTTTTACTTAATGCTTTGCTCATTTCGTTAACCGTAGCACCTGTATTACCAATTCTCTCGTTTGCTATTGCCAATTTAATATTATTATTTTCTTTCAAATCGGCTTGTAAAATGTAAATGTTGTTTGGTTCTTCCGTTTTAATATGATAATAAACAACTCCACTTCCTATTGTTCTAACAGCTATAGTATCATAGCTGTATATCTTAACAGTAAAAATTATTAATATCAAAATAATCTTAAATTTATTCATTATCTTCCCAAATATTTTTTTATAATCTCTGCCCATTTAGAATAAGCTAAATTGGTAAGATGTAAACCGTCTTCAGTGTATTCTTCTTTTAATAATGTATCTCCATCGGTAAATTCAGAAAATGAATTAATAAAAGTAAAATTAAAAGTATAACTTAATGAAAGTATTGTTACATTTAATCTGATTATGTTTTCTATAGGTCTTGGTGAGTTTTCTCTTGTAGGAAAAATTGAATGGACAAATATTTTAGATTGAGGTGATTTTTCATGTATTAATGTAATAATTTTAGATATATTGGTAGCAATTTCATTAATACTTCTTTTTCTTGCTAAGTCATTTGTTCCTATACACAGAAATATTTTATTGTAACCAATACTAAAATCAATATTATTTATTTGATGTAGTGTTTCAATTGTGCTATCGCCCGAAACACCTTTATTATCTATATTATAATCGGGCAAAAATATTTTTACATTAAATCCTTCAGTTATAGAATCACCTAAAAATAAGAACTTCATTTTATTCACCCATTATAGTATTATATATTATTCTCGAAATTTCCGCACCTATATTTTTAGAAATCTCGTTTGATTCTACATGCTTTGATAAATAGATTAATATATAATTTCTACTGTTTTCGGGATAAACTATTGCACAATCGTGAACAACTCTATCTATTGTACCGGTTTTGTGAGCAACTTCTACAGTTTTTGGCAAATACTTTGGTATTATTTCATTATGATTTTGTTTTTTTAAAATATCAATCATTATCTCACAACTTTTTTTAGAAGCTATTTTATTAAAATATATGGCTTCATAAATTTTTAACATATCAAGTGCAGTTGTTTCATTATTAAGTCCTAACTCAAACGCTTTTGAATCTTCAACTCCTCTTAATACTTTTATTTCATTTGCCCCAATTTTTCTCATTAACTCTGTAACTTTTTTTGCATCAACTTTTTCAATTAAAATATTAGTAGCCAAATTGCTGCTGTTTATAATCATATCAACAGTTAAATCGTTTATAGTTGCATTTTTACCTATTAAGTTGTAAAACTTTTCTCCCGAGTCTCTACCTAATTCCATACTGTAGGGTGAGCCATCTACAATGCTTTTAAATTCATTTTTTACAAGTATAGAATCACATAAACTAAATTTACCTTTATCAACTTGATTCATTAATTCAGCCATTACGGGTGTTTTCATTGTGCTAGCAGCATGAAATATTTCTTTTTCGTTTATTAAAATTTGGTTAATCGGGCTGTTTAATTCCATAAACGCAATCGCAAAAATTCCTTTCTGGTTACTAAAACAATCCATAATCTGTTTTTTTAACTTTTCATTATCCATGGCATCTACTCTCGTATAGTTAGTAATTAGTAACAATATCAAAATAATTAACTTTTTCATTTTTTCCCTTTCTCAAATAATTGAACCCAATTGTTGTTTTTTAGTTTATCGATAATTTTTGATTCAATAATTTCCGAATTAAAATTATTATTATCTAACATTTTTGAAAATTCTTCACTTTTAATAATTTCACACGAACATACTTTTGCCAAATCCGTAATACCATTATCGGAAGAAATAACAGTTAAAAGTTTCGTGTTTTTTGCTCTTTCAATTTCATTTCTAATAACATCATCTGCAGTTAAATTACCCGAGTATTCTATTCTTATTTTATTAGTTCTTATTATATCCTTTCTATGTCCGTCAAAAACAATGGTACAGATAATATTTTTACCGGTAAAATACCTATCAACTTTTAAGGCTAATGTTAATCTACTATCGGTATTATTGTTTCTTGATAATTTAGGAATTTTGTGTAATAAATTATTCCCGTCAATTAAATAACGTTTTTTCATTACTATCTCAATCCGCTATATATACCCTTGGATCTTGTAACTTTTATGTCTCTTAATTGTGGTGCTTTCATTCTCAATTCAAAATTAAAACCTCTGTATCTGCCAATTGGTATCCAAGAAAAATTCATTTCCCAACAATGTAAATCTCTATTAATTGTAATTTGAGGTGCAGTAATTTCCTTCTCAATAAAATCGTAATTTCCGTTTATTGTCAGTTTCCATTTTTCGGAAATACTTAAACTACTTCTTAAAGACATACCAAAAGATTTATAAATATTATCGGGATTTCGTTTATTTATATTATAACTTAAGGATAAGCCAATAGTCCATGGGATACTAAAATCTGCCGGTTGTTCATTATATAAAGCAATATAATCGGATTGTTTCATAAAAACCTCGTCCTCTTCTGTATCGCTTTCTTCAGTCTTATCCTTTTTAACTTCTTTTTTTCCAAAAATTTTTTCAGGGGTTAAATCGGTTCCAAAAGACAAACTAAAATTTGTCATCCTCATCAAACCTTCCCCCTCGTCAAGTAAAAATTTATTTATGGGTCTTCCGTTAACATATTTATAAAAAGTATAATTTATATTTCCCGAGAAGTTAAAATATTCACCCACTTGGGTTCTATAATATATACTTAAGTCAGAAAGTTTTATAGAATCTGCAGCAAAATTATACGATAACCCGGTAGTAAAATTTAATAATGGTATTTTTTGTGCTTGCGATGTAGTATCGGTTAAATCCTTTAATGTTTTAAGTTCAAATATATTACCAATAGTTAAACTAATAGCTTGTCTTTCCGAACCGCCAGCACCTCCTAATATTTCATTATTAAATTTATCATATCTTATTATTCTTCCGGTACTATCAATAACAGAACCATAATAACCCCAAAAATCGGTTGTAAAATCAGGAGAATAATTATAAGATATATTTGGAGTAACCGTATGTCTAAAAGCATCAATTCCTAATCCGTTAATAGGCAGCATACCATAAATTTTTGTTGAAGCTGCTAAACTAAAATCAAAAGAACGAACAAAATTTATTTCATTAACATCATTTGTAACAATTTCGCTTTTTATCAACTCTTTTTCAATTCTTTTATTATACCACTTTTCGGTATAATTAATACTAGGTGATATATTAAAATAACCTAATTTAGGAGAAGCACTTATTCTTAAATTATGCTCAATACCGCCTCTAATTTTTAATACTCCGTTAAGTTTATTCCTTTTATTTAAAAAACGTCCATCATATTGATACCCAATATATTCAAACCATTTTAAGTCCCGCTCGTTTGAGTCGTCTTTTCTAAAAGGATAAACAAAATTTTTATTAAAACTTAAATTCGGTAAAATTTCATCAATATTTCCATTACTTAAGTACTGAGTTCTTGAGTAGTTTAATGTTAAACTGTTACCGCTCTCTTCCCACCTTTTATTAAATGTTGCATTAGACATAATTTGCTGGTTTAATAATTCATCCGTATTAAAACTATTATTTTGGTAATATGTAGAAGAAACAAATTGCATATTAACATTTAACGACATTGTCGGGTCTAATGTTTGTTGATGATATAAAAAGATATTCCAATCTTTCCTTTCAGATCTATCCGGGTCGTTTTCTTCACCCACATGAATTTTACTAAAACCTCCCGAAACCATTCCGCTATAATTGTATCTTTTCGAATAACGCCCCCTCCCTTTTAATCCATAACCCCCTCTAGTATAATAATCACCTGTTATAGCTAAATCCATGTAATCGCTAATTGCCCAGAAATATCCAAAATTTCTAAAAAACTGACCTTTATCCGCCGTTGTTCCATAAGCAGGAATTATAATCCCGCTTCTCCTTCCGCTTTCGCTGGGAAAAACCGCAAAAGGAATAGGAATTGGTAAAGGGACGCCGGCAATATACATAAATATCCATTTGGCAACAATTTTATCTTTATGTATTACTTTCATTTGTTGAGCAGTAAAATGCGTATGTGGTGTATCACTATCGCAGGTTGTATAAATTCCGTCCTCAATAAAAAAAGTTTTTTCGTCAATTTTTTTTACCTTTTCTCCTTCATACCTAACATCGGGCATTCTGTTTTTGGCATGCGAAATAAACCCCCTTTTTGTCTTAAAGTTATATTTTAACCTTTTCCCCTCATAAGTTTCGCCTCCGTCTTTTAAAACCGGAGTTTCTACCAATTCATTTTTCCCTTTTGTTGTATCTATCCGCCCCTCGGCTATAACATTATTATTTTCAAAATTTACATTAATATACCCGCTTTTTAACTCACTTTGTTTATAATTTATTTCTCCATTGCCATACAAATACATCAACTTTTGGGATACATCAAAAGTTAACGAATCCGAAGCAGTTGCTATTACAACCGCATCGGGGCTGTTATCATCCAAAGTATCAACAACCGAAACAGAATCTATTCTAACCGAATCAACTTTTACCGAATCAATATATAAATTTGCCGCTTTCTCGTTAGAAAATACGAAAAATGCAATAATAAAGATTAATTTAACGTTTATAATTTTCATTCTTAAAAACATTTATAAACGGTAATATACCAAAGCCGAAGCTCCTATTATGCCCGCATTATTTTTAAACATTGCAGGAATAATTTTTATTTTTCCTTTTTTAGGAATTAATATTCGTTCGTTTACCGTATGTAAAATTTCATCAAACAGTAAGTTCCCAAATCCGGCAACGCCACCGCCAATAACAACATTACTAATATCTAAAATATTTATGGCAGAAACCAACCCATACCCTACATACCTACCTAATTGCTTAATACAATCTATTGCAAAAAAATCACCTTGTTCGGCAGCTTGATGAATTGTATAAGGTGTAAGTTTATGTAAGTCGTTTTCAATAAATTTATAAATTAAACTTTGCGGATGTTTTTCTAATTCCGGCTTAACCCAATTCATAAAATAGTTGTTACCGGTATAAGCTTCAACACAACCTATTGAGCCACAGTTACATCTGTTTCCGTTATAATCTATTGTTACATGACCAAGTTCACCGGCTGCACCTGTATCCCCTCTAAATATTTTTTTATCAAAAATAATACCGCCGCCTAAACCGGTACCTAAAGTAATCATTATAAAACTATTTAATTTCTTTCCTGCTCCAAATATTAATTCACCTATTGCTGCAGCATTTGCATCATTTTCAACAAAAACTTCCGTCTTAAGTTTTTTCTTTAAAATACTACCTAAGGCAACACTTCCCCAATCGGTAAAATTAGGGGGATTTTCAACTATTCCTTTTTTAACCGTAACACTTCCCGGAGCTCCTATTCCTATACCAATAACATCTCTTTTTTCACATTCCAACAATCTATCTATACCGTGTTCAATTTGTTTAATTACGGCTTTAGGTCCGTTATTCGCTTTACTTTCAACAGAAACCTGATTAACTATTTCGCCGGATTTTGTAACCAATCCGATTTTTATGTTTGTTCCGCCTAAATCAACTCCTATTGCAAGCGATCCTTTCTTTCCCATATAACAACCTTTTATTAATTAAATTGATAACTAACTACAGTAATTTCATTCGGATATTTAAAATCCCCAATCGGTGTACCGATTGTAGGTCTAACTACTAATTTTATTTTACTTGCATCTTTGTTTTTTCCGCCTAAAGCCAATACAAGATTTACCATTTTATCTAAGCCTTTATCTTTAAAAAATTTTTTCAAATCCAACCCTACTGTAATAGGTATTATCTTGTTCTCGCCTTTACTTGGTACATAAACCGGCTCGTTAATATTTCCGCTTATTGTTTCAACATCATCAATAAATAGTTTAAAAGGAAATGACTTTAAAGTAATACTATTATCGCTAACTCCGCCGCCTGTTCCCTCACTTGGGTTTTTAGCTTCAACATTAATAACAAATGAAATAGGAAACTCACCTTGCGTTAATGTTGAGGTAAGTTTTAATATATCCATTGGGTTAAAATCGGCTAATTTGTTTTTTCCGCTTACATTAATGTTGGCAACCGTTACGTTATCAACATTTCCCAATTTAAATTTTAATCTGGTAATATTTTGATATGTTTGTACAATATTACAAGCAGTTAATAATACCAAAACGGGTAAAATAAATATTATTATTTTTTTCATAATACTTTTTGTTCCTCAATTGTAGTGATAATTTTTTGAGCTACTTTTAACGCTTTTAAACCGTCTAATCCGCTTACTACCGGATTTGTTTTGTTTAATACCGAATTTACAAATAATTCAATTTCATACTTCAACGCATTTACTTCCAATTGTTCAGGTTGTTCGTAAACTACAAATTTCTTTTTATCTCCTATTCCCATTTCTCCGAAAGATATAAAATTGTTTTCGGGAATGTTTTCTTTATTCATTAACCTATAAATTTCCGAAACTCCGCTGTTAAAATCTAATGTTATATAAGCGTCTTTTTGGAACATACGCATTTTACGCATCCTTTTTTGCGAAATTCGGCTAGCCGTTACGTTTGCAACCGCTCCGTTTTCAAATTCAATTCTTGCATTTGCTATATCTATTGTATCCGAAACAACTGCTATTCCGCTAGCATGCACTTCTTTTACTTCACTTTTTACCAAACTTAAAATTATATCTATGTCATGAATCATTAAGTCAAGCACTACCGCTACATCGGTTCCTCGTGGGTTAAATTGTGCCAATCGATCCGATTGAATAAATTTGGGGTCTAAATTGTATTTATCCAAAGATAACAATGCAGGATTAAATCTTTCAATATGTCCTACTTGAAGTATTAAATCTTTTTCTTTTGCCAAATTTACTATTTCTTCGGCTTCTTCTATTGTTGCGGTAATAGGTTTTTCTACTAATATAGGCAGATTGTATTTTATTGCTTCTTTCATTACTTGGTAATGTGCACTTGTAGTTGTAACAATAGAAACCGCATCAACATTATTAAAAAGTTCTTCTAAATTTGTATAAACTTTAGTATTGTACTCGATAGCAGATTTTTCTGCTTGTTCTTCATTTAAATCATATATACCGATAAGTTCCGCATTTTCAATATTATTTAACATCTTCATGTGCAGTTTTCCTAAGTGTCCCGCACCAATTACGCCTACTTTCAATTTCATATATATACTCGTTAAATTATTTCAACACATTTAATTGCACTAAAAAATACAAATATTTGAATATTAGTACCCTCTTTTTCTGCTTCCAATTGAAGTCCTTCATCGTATGCGGCAACCAATTTTCCTGTTTTAAAAACAATTTCGTAAAAATTTGGTTGTTCTTGCGGAGTTCTATTTCCGTACATTACACCGTAGTTTTCGTTCATAGTAATGCTTACTACTTTACCTAAAAATTGCTCCCAATTCATTTTCATTTTTTAACCTCATCAAATAATTTTTAGCTTTTAAAAGTACCTAAAAAACCCGATTTATACAATATAAATAATTATAAATAAAGCACTTTACAAATAAAAAAGCCTAATTTAACGTTTAAGTAAAACGCCAAATTAGGCTGAAATTATTTTAATAAAACTACTATTTAATTAAACACATTTTTTTAGATATTATTTTATCTTGATAATTTAATTTATAGAAATAGATTCCGCTACATAAATTATTAGTATAAAATTGTTTACTATACTTGCCGGGTTTTAGAATATCGTTAATTAAACAATCAATTTCTTCACCTAAACAATTGTAAATCTTTAATGTAACAAGTCCTTCATTGTTAATAGTAAAATTTATATTAGTGGATGAATTAAATGGATTGGGATAATTTTGTTCTAAACTAAAATTAAGGTTTTGGCTGTTCTCGTCATTAACATCAACTATTATTTCAGGAATATCAATGCAATATAATCCATGGTTTAAAGATGAAGCGAATAATCTATTATCAAATGCATCGATACTATAAATTTCGGCATCATTAGGCATTCCAATTTTTATAGGTTTCCAGTTTAAACCATTATCTAATGAAATAAAAACATCTCCGTTATACCAACCTGATGCAAAAAGTTTATTTTGATATACTGCAAGAGATTTAATTAATGTTCCTTCCAAACCTTGGTTAATTGCTATCCAACTTTCTCCGTAATTGCTTGAAAGAAAAACGCCTCCGTCCGTTGCAATATACAGATTGTTATTATAAGTCAATAAATCTCTTACATAATTGAATGCACCATATAATCCCGAATTTGAT
>DAINPX010000100.1:0-9355 GCA_036743235.1 Melioribacteraceae bacterium | reverse complement strand
GATTATTTTATATTTTAATTACCACGTATAGGCATAAGTAAAAAGTATTTTTCGTTATGATAAATATCTTCAACTAAAATCGGGGATTCATTATTAATCAAAACTATATCAATGCTCGAAGTTTTACTGTTGAACGTTTCTAATAATCTCAGAAAATAATTTACATTGAAGTAGGTATTATTAAGTTCTTTTCCGAAAAAATCAGTATTGTTTAATTCTATTTTATAATCTTTATTGAATGAGTTTGATAAATACATTTTATCCCCGATTCTTTCAAAGAATGTGTTATAATCAGTATTTCCTGCTAATGATATAACTTGAGATTCAATATTTTTAATTATATCATCAATTTTAACATGAATTATAGCGCTTGCCTTGCTTTTATCCGGATAAACTCGATCAGTGTTAGGAAAATCATTATAATCCTCGCATAGAACGAAAGCGCTATAGTTTCGTTCTTCCATATATAAATAATTCTTTGATGAACCAAAAAAATACGCAGAAAGTCCTTTTTTATCGCGATTTTTTATAAATTTTATGAATAATTCTAAAGGTACTAATTTTTTTATCTCTATGGTATCGTCTAACGTATAAACGCTAAAAGCTTGCAAAAATATTCCATTAGTTTTTATAAAGTTTATATTACTATTATTTTTTTCTTTTGTTACTTTGCAATTATGTATCTTTGGTTGATCGAGTTTATCAGATATCATAGATTTTATCATAATATCAAAGTCATCTTTGAATATCGAAAAATTCTCATATGTTTCATAGCGCGCATTTTTAACCCATGCCGCCATATCATCAACTTTTATTTCGTCAATGTAATTTTCTATATCAATTTTTGATATAATGGTATCATTTCCTGGTTGATATACGTCTATGCTTTTATTCGCAATATTTATAATAATATCCGATTCTTTTGGTAACATGGTTATAATTTTTGTGATATGAGGGTTACACTCAAAAACAACGTTGTTGTTTCCTTCATAATTATGCAAAGAATATACCTCGAAATATTGCATTCTTTTGTAGCTATCAGAAGTAACTGTTATAATTTTAAGAACTTTATCACCGCCAATAGTATTGGTTACTTCCATATAACTAACATTCTTTTTCCCCAAAAATTTTTTGATTTCTTTTACTTTGATTTTTTCCATGATTTTTCTCTCCCTTTTTTAGTTTTATTTTTTATGGTTTTTATTGTGTTTTTATAACCCGATTTTTTCCTGCTATGAATCAATTCATATATAACAATATTTTTTCTGTATAATTTGCCCATGGTACTTTCGTAAAGCTGATTTTCGGATTTTTGATTTTCGAAAATCTGATTTTTGAAAGGGCAAATAGACCATGGGCAAACATCAAGAGGGTAAACTATTGCCTATACATATAAATATTATTACGTTCTATTTCTTCTGAATTATATTGGTTCAGAATAATACCTCTACCGTCATTTGATACAACATCATCAACATATGTATCAATATCGAAATAATCTATTAAATGTCCCGGAACATGCGACAATTCATCATCTAAATATTGTGTTATTTGTTCTCTTGCCTTATCGTCAGCTTCATCGTCTGTTACTACAAGATAAATTTCGCCCTGTATAGTATAGTAACAATCGGTATAATCCCATGTTACATTCAATGTATCACTTTTGCACAATTCAAATTCTTTTATAATAGCTATCATTTTCTCTTCATTATAACTTATTAATTCTTTGTCTAACACTTCGATTATTTCGTCTTCCGAGAGTTCAAAAAATCTGTCTTCGGTATATTCTACCTCATCATCTATGATCCTATCTAACAATTCCGCTATACCGTCGAAAGTGTTATCATCGATTTTTTTAAGATGATATAATTTCCAAATTGAAATTAAATCTCTTTGGTTATCCGTTTTTGGTTGTATATCATCATAAACTTGCCCCATGCTACCGGCAACTTCGCCGGAAATACTAAAATAATTTTTATCATCTAATTGTATACTTAAGTTAACGATATATTCTCTTTTATCGTGGAATTTTATCACTCTGTTTTCCATATTATAACACCTCCATGATGTTTTTGTTAACATAGTTTTCTATTTCGCTTGCGCATGTTGCTACGGTACTGCTAAAACGGTTTACGCCGTCAGGTTTAGCCGTAAAATACGAAATTGTGTTAAGAAAATCCAAATGATTATTAAAATATTCTGACAATTCTAAAAATACACTATAAAAGTTGTCAACCGCTTGCATAATAGCAGGTTTTTTATACGTTTCTGTTTTCTTTTTTTCATTATAGTAACTACTTATAGTATCTTGCACGAATATTTTTCTTTTTTCGTCATAACCTAAATTTTTACATTCTTTCAACCCATGCATTTTATCCGAAAAATTCGCAATATCATTCAAATACTTTTCTATTGTTTCTTTTATTTTTTCGGCATTGCCTCTACTATGCCGAAATTTATCGAAACCCGAAGAACCGCCCATGAAAGAAGTTGGTACTGTTAACCCGTTAGTACATACTAAGCGCATCACGCCATGTTCTAATTGTAGCGCGCGCAATCCGTCAAAAGAATTTACAATTGTAAAAATTCTTTTCAAGTCCCCATATTTCGTTTTCTGAATGCTAAAATCATTGATTGTAAAGTTACTTTTCGCGCGTTCTCCTAAAATACGCGTAAGATTTACGTCTAATACCGGCATGTTGAAAGTTTCTATACCAGTCATGTTTAACGATATTGAACCGGTTTTATTGTCTATTTTTACCGATTCTATTTCATTTCTTATTTTTTCTTGAAAAATTGGTGTATTCCATATAGTACTAATCATTTCGAGTACTGGTACAATTAAATAGTTTTTACTAAAGCTTTTTTCTGTATAACATTCTTTTTCTGCTACATTAGCACGTCTTTGTAAAGTAAAGCGCTTTTCGGTTTCCGGTTGCATTGCGAAAGATTCAGTATCCGTGCCTAACATGTATACATTTTCAGAGTCGGTATCAATCCTCGAGAGTGTTTCACCGAAACGGTCGAAATTTTCCTTTGTGATAGTGGTATAGTTGATTCTTTTCATGTTATACTCTCCCTTCAAGTTTTTTTAATAAATTTTTTACCGCACGCATGTCTTTTTTAATTCCATTTTCTTTCACCGAAACAATATAGTAGCATTTATTATTTAATTCTTTATAATACATTTCGACTTCATAAACTGTACCATTATAATCCCAATTGTAAATATTGTTATATAATGATTCATGATATTTTCTATCCCGTGCGATTTTTCCGGGATTGAAAAAATAAGAATGTTTCAGGAAAGCATGATTCTTTAATACTTCTTTTACTTCTTCGATCATGGTTAGCATCCCGAATACTCCGCCGTGATGAAGCACTCTTCCATGATTCTATCCGTTTCGTCGATCAAAAAATCTGAATCGGGTTCTACTTCCGGATCATCGGGATCATAACCGTAACCCGAAATATTGTATAAATTAATACATTTACCATCATGTTCATCCGCAGAAAAAGAATTGTAAGAATGCGGATAAGTCTGGTAGATTGTACCATCAGGATATAACAATAATGATACAATTAGATCATTTCTTTGATTATACATGTATTCGATCGATTCTTTGATCATATCATACAACTTATTATATACACTATCTTTTTGTAACAATTCTATCCATTTATTCATGTTCTCTCCCTTTCTTTTAGCCGGTTTATTCTTTGCCGAACCGGCACGGCTGTTTTTTTACTTATTCTTTTTCTTCTTGATACGGATATTCGTACCAAGCTATCTCGTTTTCTTTTTTGTCTTCCTCATCTAAAATCTTGCACATTTCGTCTAAAATCTGATCAGGAGTCCACTCGGATAAAATCTCTTTGAGGTATATCACATGTTCACTTCTAAACTTCTTCATCTAATCACTCTCCCTTTTTTATCTTTACGCTTTATTATATACCTTTCTTTTTGGTTTGTCAATACCTGTATATTCTATGATATGTAACGGTTTTGTTAATGCTTCAATCCCGCTATTATAGCGGGTTATAATGACTATTGTATTTTCTGACCTATCAAAAATTTTATAGCAGGCTCTACAATCAATAGTTTTTTTGTTTAGGTATAAAACATCACAAATGATAGTATAACCTCTCATAGAGCCTGCCAATAGGCTTAAAACGAACGTATAGAATTTATGCTATTGTATTTTTATGAGAAGTAAGTATACCTGTTTTCGGTCAATATTGATTCTTGCCTATTATAGTAAGTATTACTATATATAGGCAAAAATTTATCAACAATCATATTTTTTATTTTTTATAATAGATTTTTAATTTATACAATAAAAAACATAATAATTTTTATTGTATATTTAATTTCCCTATTGACTTTATAAAGATTCTGTGATATACTTCATTCGGAAATGAAAAGCTTTATATAAAAATTAAATATTCTAATATATGAAGTAAAGTCGTTAAGGTCTTTGAAAAGTAAATATAACAATTTATTCATATATGCCTATTATGAACCTTTGATATAAATTGTTTTCTTTTATGTTACGGATTTTTACTTTATATTTCCGTATTTTTTACATAATGTTAAATGACTAATTTGTTACAATCACATCATTTGTGTTAACATATATTTCTGAATTGTTTCGATTGTAACATTTATATGATAATGGTATTATGTTACAATAATATTTCATATGTTACTATTTTATCATGTTATGTTACAATTATGTAAACATATTAAATGCTACAATAAGGTAAATAGTGTTACGATCATGTTAAGGAAGGTTACTAAAAAAATTCTCTTGTCTAATAAGTTATATAGAAAGAAATGTGATTATACCTCTGTGTATGCCTTTGTTTGATATGATGTCTTTCCTATGAAAAAAAGAGCTTTCTCTTATTAACCCGAAATTTATGGGTGATAAAAGAAAGCTCTTTTTAATTTATATTATAAATTATCTTGAAAATCTTTTATAGTTACAATAGAAGAATATATCTTTTCTGACGGTGTTAATTTTATTTTTGATCCTAAAGGTTGTATAAAGGAAGTGTTTACCCATTGAAGCATTTTTATATAAGGATTATAATAGATAACTTTTTCTGATACAGATGCTTTGTAAAATAAGTTTGTAAAAAAAGAAGTGTAAGGAGAATATTTAATATTGGCAAGTTGCTGTACAGAACATAACTCTGTTAAAAAGTATTCTTTTTTTCCTGGTAAAGAATGATTATTTTTTACATGTGTAAATATAAATTTATCATTCTGGTAAAGAATGATTATTTTTTACATGTGTAAATATAAATTTATCATTATCTGTGTAGTAAGATAAATGTTTTATTAGTGGGAAATTCTTTAATAATTCAAAATTTTGTATTTGATTTTCTAAGTTTGATACTTCTTTATATGGTAGATGTCTGATTGTAGAATCATATAATAGTATTTGTATTGCATTTATATTTTCTTTTTTAGTGCCCGAAATTTCTTCTGTTATATTTATATCTACATTATCAAAGTCTTCCGATAATTCTTTCAAAGTATAATCTGTTATATCTAACACAATTCTATCAGAACTATCATACAAAGTGTTAAAAATTTTAGCAAACGTAGCTGTTCTTTTATTGCTTATTTTATTGCATTTTAATACTATATTCGGGTATCTTATTTCCGCAATTTTTGTATAGTATGGTTCTATATCTGTTAAATAAATGTATTTCACTATAATCACCGCCCTTTAATGCAAAATATAACAATAAAAAATGCTGTGTGCTATTGTAGCTGCAACTATAATATACCATAATATTAAAAATCTTTTTAATCGTTTATTTTCTTTTGATAAATACTTGAAAACTTTTTTATAATCACTTAATAACTGTAAATCTTCTGATATAAAATCCATGTAAAATTTTTCTATGTCTATAAGCTCTTCTTTAGTAAATGTTTCTTTTTCTCCCACGTATTTCACCCGCCTTTTATAATAAATTTATTATGAAATTAAATCTATTAAATATTATAAATAAAATTATACTTATTACTTAATTTGTTATTATTAAATAATACTTATTATAATTATTATGAAATTAAATCTATTAAATATTATAAATAAAATTATACTTATTACTTAATTTGTTATTATTAAATAATACTTATTATAATTATTATGAAATTAAATCTATTAAATATTATAAATAAAATAAGCATAAATTATTGTATAGATTATTTATAAATTTTTATTCTATATATAACTAAAACTATTTCCAATAATAATCATACAATAATTTATATACTTATTTACTATGTGTTTTGTTATGTAATTTCTATTTTTATTTCTCCCCGAAAAATTGTATCTATAGATTTCACAATTCCAAATTTCAGAAATTTCATTTTTGAAAAATAAATTTTGAATAGGGTAAATATCAAGAGGGTAAATCTGATTTTTGAATTTTTTATTTTTGAAAAATGAAACTCCAATAGGGTAAAAATGCCCCTACAGTTTTGCAGGGGCGATACTATAAGATAATAAAACTAGAAAGGGGGAGTTATAACTTTATTAAAAAATATACTTTGTTTTATTTTTGTTTTCTCTTCTTAATTTTTTTCTTTTAATTTTATTTTGTTTACGTTCTAATTCTATCTTATCTTCAATCTCTAATAGCATCTCTTCTGGTAATGGTAGAATGTTTTTCATTTGCTCCTCCGATTTTTATTTTTTTCTTCAACACACCTATTATACCACAATTATTTTGCTGTGTCAAGTACCACTGAAAAAATAATTCCTGTCTTTTCTTCATCGTTTATATGAGTAATATAAAACTCAGAATAATATGTAAGTTCTACATTATTAAAACTTAATATGTTTCTTGCCCGCGAAAGTGCTTTAACTGCTTGAGATATAGCCCCAGCCCCTATAGCAAATAATTTGCACTCCCCAGAACTCTCGTACCTCTTAATAATACTAATGGATAACTGTTTTACATCTGTGTTGCTTGCAACTCTCATAATGTTTTCCATGGTTATTCCTCCACAATACAACTTACAATTTTCATTTTTTAGAAAACAATTCTTTTAAAATATTTGTTCCGCTACCTGTGGCGGTTATTGTAAAACTGGCGCCATCAGAAAATATATCTTTCATTTTTTTAACATTCATAAAAAATTGCTGAATTAAATCAGATAGATCACTATTTGGATAACCGCCATCTACTTTTTCTAAATTATATAGATGATAAATTCTTTCTAATTGCATTTCTAATACCCCTGTAAGTCCTTGTAATAAATCATTTTTTTCTTTTAGTGCAATTTTTTGCATCTTAGAAAAATAACATTCACTTCCAGCTCTTGCATAAGGGCATTTATCCATTATAACACAGTTATCACACATCCTCGAAGAGGATAAACGTAAATCTATTTCATTCGACGGTATTTGTAAGTTATCCATTTATAACTCCTCATACTAAAATTTTATAGATATTCCTACACCAAATACAGGATTAAACTTAAAATTAAATGTATCTTCCCAGCTATTAAATATGCCACCATGTACTTCAATACTTTTATTTAATATATTAGGACTATATCCTAATGTAGCCCCGGCATAATTAAAGTTTACAGCGGTGTTAATAGAAAAATCTTTGAATGAAAATATTTCTTTTAATAAAAATACTTCAAATGTTGTTTTACTGTCCGTCGGAAATAGGGCGAAAGTTGCCGTCTTTATTTTCTGTGACTTTATGAACTCCCGCAGTAAGTTGATTGCTTTCCAAAGCTCCCCCGTGTTCGCCGAATCGAAAAAAGCCTAATACAAACTTCACCGCCAATTTCCATATTTCCGTGGAAGCGGTATCAAAAGTAATTCCTTGTTCTTGACCTAACTTCTTGGCTATCTCTATGGCTTTTTCTGTATAGCGTTCATATAACTTTGTCTTATCTACTCCATCCCAACCGTTTGCTAAAAATTCTGTTTCTATTTCTGTTTTAGATACTTCTACAATGCTTATACCATCAATAATCAATTGTAAATTTTTAATAATCTTATTTTGTTTTGGCTTATCATTAGGATAAAGCATAGCCGCAACGAGCTTTGCCATTTCTAATCCGCTTTTTGCTAAAGTAAATGTAATATTAGGTACCTTAAATCTAAAAATTGCCCAAAATAAAATTGCTACGCCTGCGGTAATTCCAAAATAAATAAAGAATGTTCCTAAACCTTCCATAAAATTTCCTCCTCTAATTTATTAATTTATCAATAAGCAACCATAGTATACTTCCGGAACCAATAAGTGTTGCAAAAAATTTTATTCTTTCTATAGTAATTGTTTTTTTGCTTTCTATACTTCCTTTCTGTAAAGAAAAATTGTTATTATCATTCTGCATTTTAGATGATAATAATTCAGTAAATAAATCTTTGTTCTGTATTAAAATATCATTTATAATTTTCTTGCTCCAACCATTATCAAGATGTTCTCTTAATGATTCTATTTGATTTTCTATATCTTTTATTCTTTTTTCTATATCTACATCCGCTTTTTCTGATCTGTTTTTTTCTATCTCTAATAATTCCAATTTTTTAACTATTGTAGCAATATAATCTGTTG
Source organism: Melioribacteraceae bacterium (assembly GCA_036743235.1). Taxonomy (GTDB): domain Bacteria; phylum Bacteroidota; class Ignavibacteria; order Ignavibacteriales; family Melioribacteraceae; genus JAEXOD01. The sequence goes on along the minus strand of DAINPX010000100.1, from coordinate 754 downwards.
TTGTTTTTATTTCTTTATCTATTCTATTTCTTTCTTCCTTAAAATTTTTTACAATTAGCTCTCGTTCCCCAAAAATTTTATCTTTATCTGCCACATAATTACACTTTAATGTATGATCTTTATTAAAATTTTCAACTGTTTCTTGCAAAATCTTTAGCTGATTATTAACCATTATAATAAAATCATCTAAAGTTTCAAGTTTAGTCCCTAAAAAATCACACCTTTGCTTGCTGTTTTCTAATACTTTTATATAATTTTTCATTGTTTCTTCTGTTTCAAATATTTTTCTCATATTTGAATCAAAATATTCAATAATTTTTGACATGGAATTTATTTTGTCTATAGGCTCAACCATAATATCACCAATTTATTAACAGCTTAATCTATGGTAGTTTATATCTTACTCCTAACGCAATAGGTATAGAAATTAAATGTAAGTTGTTATTTCCAAAAACATTTGTTATAAAATAATTTCTATAGTTACAACCCACGCCTATTTGTACTTGTAAGTTATTTATATTATATTTTATTCCTAAATTTCCGGAAAAAATATAACCTAATTCTGATAATCTGCTAAAATCAAATATAGAACCACCAAAATAAATATTTGAATAAAATTCTAATGCAGTATTTCCGGCTAAAGGAGTTAATAATCCAGTATATTCCATTCCTATTAAAGCATCATAAAAACATAATAATTTTGTGTTGTTTCCAACACTATAAATATCTATATTATATGCTAAAGGGAATGTTG
>DAINPX010000099.1:0-9422 GCA_036743235.1 Melioribacteraceae bacterium | reverse complement strand
AGATTTAAAAATGTCTGAAAAATATTTGTTTAGAGGACAGATTAAAAAATGGTTGGAAAAAGCAAAAAATGTTAAACTTGCAACAATTATTGATGATATAGCCGAAGAACAGTATAATGACAATAAAAAAGCAGCCGTTCAGGCTACAATTTATGCCTTAAATAAAAATTTACCTTATGTTGCAGTTGATGGAACAGAATGCGAGACAGTTAACGAAATTGCTGTTGTAATTGAAAGCAATTTTGATAAATACGTTAAATTGTTACAAAATAGATATGATTCTGTATATTTATATATCGAAAGTAAAGGATATAGTGATGTTGCCGATTCAATATATAGTTATTATGAGGATTACGAGGATAATCCCGATTTGGCAACTATGTATGTTATGTACCATTTAAACCCGAATATGCCGTTTACATTTTATCATCCCAAAGATAAAAACGGGAACGAATATACCGAAATTGGAAGAGACGAGTTAAAACGATTTGCCTCTGTATTTTTTAATTATATGGAAGAAGCAAAGGTAGTTATTAATAGTCAAGAATTGGAAGCCTGGTTAAGTTTTGGAGACAATGACTATTATTATGACGCTATTAAATACCTACGCGAACAAGTTGGACCGAAAAATAAAGATAGCATGGTTGTTGGTGCTGCCTTCATTTTTGATGAAAGTTTAGGTTACACTGCAAATGATAGAACTGTTTGTAAAACAAAGTATGATGTTGCCTCTGCTTTTATGAAAAACTTTGATAAATATATCGGAATACTAAAAAACGATTTTTCTTATTATCATATGTATGCGTGGGCAAAAAAATGGGACTGGGAATTATCCCAAACAAGATTTAGTTTTAACTTGAAAAACCATAAGGGAAAATTATTCCCGTATAACGAAAAAATTGCACTTATGCGTGTAATTAGGGCTTTAGGAAATGAAGTACCTTTTGAAATTGAAGGAGAAACGTTTAAAAATCCTAATGAATTGGTAAATGCTTCAAATAAAGTTAAAGATTACGTTAAAAAAGAATTAAAAAACTTAGATAGTAAAGTACATGCTTGGATAAGTGTTTTCTATCACGAAGATCCTTATGCTAAATTAAGCAAAAAAGGAGATTATGAAGATAAGTTAAAAGAGTATATGAATTTTATTGAAAAAATTAGTCCAAGTAATGAATTGACAAAACGTTACCTTGATGCAAAAAATTCTTTACCTAAACTTATCAAAAAAGAAAAAGATTTAGATACTCGCTTTTTTATCGGACAAGGAATAGCAATGGCATTGCCAATAGTTATGGCGTACTTTTTATTTATGTATGTATATCCTGACGGCGGAAATCAATATATGCCCGGTAAGTTTTGGGCATTACCCGGTTGGTATTATATTATTTTTGGTATTCTGGGTGCATTTTTTACATTTATGGGAGATGACTCGGATTTTACTACCGGATGCATAGGCGGACCTATTATAGGTGCCATAGTAGGGGTAGTATTATATTATATCTTCTATTTTGTGGTATCAAGTTATTACATTACCGGCGGATTGATGATTATTTTACTTGGATATGCTTTATACGATATTTTTAAAAACGGTAATAGTTACACATCAAAATCTATTCAAGCAAGACTTTTTGATATGAACGATAAATTGACTTTTGAATATGAGCCTTTAGCCTTTGCTTTTAGCACTAAAGACAAATTTGAAAGCCCACGGGCTGCTTTATTAAAAGATTATCATGCAAAACGAAAACAAGACAAAATATATATATTAAAACGTACCGTCATCCCTATATTAGTATTTTTTACGGTATTGGTTTTATTGTTAAGTTTTGATCCAAAGTACACTCCTTATTTTACAAAAATAGCGCAAATTATTAAAAGTATTGTGTTGTGGATAAAAAATTTATTTTAATTGATGAGGATTAAAAATGTCATTAAATTGTGATAATTGCGGTACTAAAAACAGAGATATTGCAAAATTTTGTAAAAAATGCGGAAATAGAATATTATCAAATTCTGCTTCCGATCTAGAACAGCTTGTAGGATTAGCAGATATAAAGAATGAAATTCAATCGTTAATAAATATATCTGCCGCATTAAAAAATCGCGGAACCGGTCATAAAATAAGTATGCATTCAATTATTATTGGTGCTGCCGGTACGGGAAAAAGTACAATTGCCAACGTTTTGCAAGATTTGTTTTTTAAAAACGGAATTATCACAAAGCCAAAAGCCGATATTATAGATGCGGTCGATTACCCCGAATATACTAAAGACTTTCAAAATAATATTCAAAAAGTTAAAGGGGGAATATTATTTATTGATAATGCTCAAAAACTTGTTCCGGGCGGTTTTGCCGGAGATATCCATCAATTGGATAAACTTTTTTCGGAAATGGATAAATTTGGTGCCGACCCAATTGTAATTTTAGCAGGTTTGCCTGAAGGTTTTGAAGAATTTATTGAAAAAAATCCTTCAATTAAAAACAGATTTGAATATAAATTTAAATTACCCGAATATACCGCAACCGAATTATATCAAATCTGTTTGCAAAGATTAACTAAATATAACTTAACTTTAAATGATGAATCTGATAAAAGACTAAAAATTTTATTTAAGCAAGCAATAAAAACAAAAGATAAATCGTTTGGTAACGGTCATTTTGCGGTTACTTGTGCCGAAGATATTTTTAAAAATTATTTAAGTCGAGTTAGTAAAACCGGCTTGGATGATAATATAATTGTTAAGGACGATATTAAAGGAAATATTCCTGAAGAAAAGACCCTTGAACAAGTACTTGCCGAAATGGAAGAATATATTGGTATGGATAGCGTTAAAGCTGCAGTTAAAGAAATAGCTACGCAAGTGGCAATGCAGCAAGAACGAGCCAAAAGAGGAATTGGGAAAGAAGAAAAGCCCGGTGTTCATATTGTGCTTACGGGAAACCCGGGAACAGGTAAAACAACTATTGCAAGAAAACTTGGCGAAATATTTGCAACTATAGAGTATTTAGATAGCGGACATGTAATAGAAGTTGACAGGGGAAAGATAGTTAGCCAATACCCTAACGAAACAGCTCCTTTAACCAGCCGAGCAGTTGATGATGCCATGGGGGGAATTCTATTTGTGGATGAAGCATACACTTTAACGCCGTATAGCGAAACAAACGATATAGACAAATACGGCAAAGAAGCTGTGGAAACATTGATGAAACGGATGGAAGACGATAGGGGAAAATTTGTGTTAATTGCTGCCGGTTATAAACTTGAAATGGAAAGGTTTTTAAAAACCAATCCGGGGTTAAAAAGCCGATTCACAAAATATTTGCATATTGAAGATTATAAGCCCGAAGAATTGTTATTAATATATAAAGGATTTTTCAAAAAACAAAAATATGCTTTAACTGAAGAAGCTGAAGAGATAGCAAAAAAAGCAATTTCAAAATTATATGAAAACCGAGATAAAAATTTTGGCAACGGCAGAGAAATGCGAAAACTTTTTGAAGCTACTTTGTCAAAACAATCCGATAGAATTAGTAAAATTCCATTATTAGAACAAAACGATGAATTATTAATTACAATATTACCGGAAGATATACCTTACGAAGCTCCTAAAGAGTTGGATGTTACAGAAATAATGGCTGAGTTAAATGAATTAACCGGCATGCAAGAAATTAAAGAAGAAATTAAGAACCTTGTTAATTACTTAAACATCGAAAAAAAGAGAAAAGAACAAGGCGGTACTACTACTCCGTTAAATATACATTTCGTTTTTACGGGTAACCCCGGTACCGGAAAAACAACCGTAGCAAGAATAATAGGGAAAGTATTTAAACTACTTGGCTTATTACCAAGCGGTCATGTTATAGAAACGGATAGAAGTAAATTGGTTGGTACAACAATAGGTTCCACTGCTCCTAAAACCGATCAAGTAATCGATTCGGCAATGGGAGGTATTTTATTTATTGACGAAGCTTACACGTTATCACCCGATGATGCATCATTTGATTACGGAAAAGAAGCAATTGACCAATTACTTAAGCGTATGGAAGACGACAGAGGAAAATATATTGTGGTTGTTGCGGGATATACAAACGAGATGCGAAAGTTTTTAAATGCCAATCCGGGGCTAAATAGTAGATTTACAAAAAAAATACATTTTGCCGATTACGGTCCCGCAGAAATGGTAGAAATATTTACTAAAATGGTTGATAAAAAAGGTTTATTATTAGATGATGATGCCGAAGTTAATTTATTGAAATTTTTTAAAGGTATTCATATTTCACGCGATAAAAATTTTGGTAATGCACGTGAAGTACGAAATATTTTTGAAGTTGCCATTCAAAGACAGGGAAACAGATTAAGTAAACGTTTTACACAACCCGATTACGATGAAAAAGAATTAAAATATTTAAAGCGAGAAGATATTGAAGGTGTTGATACAAAATTAAAAACACTAGATGAAATTCTTAAAGAACTTGATGAATTTACCGGTATGTTAAGCGTTAAAAAAGCTGTTAGGGAAATTGCTTTACAGATAAAAATGCAACAAGAAAGAGTTAACCGCGGTTTGGCGGATGCCGAAAAACTGGGAATGCATTTTATATTAACAGGAAATCCGGGAACGGGAAAAACAACCATTACAAGAAAATTAGGTGAAGTATTTAAAGCAATTGGGTTTTTGCCTAAAGGTCATGTTATTGAAGTTGACAAAAGTAAGTTGGTCGGTTCGTTTATGGGTAAAACCCCTGAGTTGGTAAATGATGCTTGCGAACAAGCGATGGGCGGAATATTATTTGTTGACGAAGCTTATACTTTGGCTGGCGACCCACTTAAAGGTGGTGATAGTTATGGAAAAGAAGCTATTGAAACATTGATGAAACGGATGGAAGATGACAGAGGAAAATTTGTTGTAATTGCTGCCGGATATAAAAAAGAAATTAATGACTTTTTGGATACAAACCCGGGTATGAAAAGCCGATTTGACAGATATTTACATATTGATGATTACTCTGCCGATGAATTATTTGAAATTTTACTTGGAATGGCAAAAAAGAAGAAATATAAAATTGATGAGTCCGCTTTAGAGGAAATAAAGAAAAAAATAAATGGCATGGTCTCTTCAAAAAGTAAAGATTTTGCAAATGCAAGAGAAGTAAGAAAATTGTTTGACACTCTTGTTGCTAAACAATCGGAAAGAGTTTCTAAAATTCCTGTAAACGAATGTACCGATGAAATGCTTTGTACAATTACAAAAGAAGATTTGCCGAGTGACGGTACAAAAACAATGAATATAGATGAAATATTAAAAGAACTAAACGATTTAACCGGTATGCAAAGTATTAAAAACGAACTTACCGGTTTAATAGATTATTTGGCAGTGGAAAAAGAAAGAGTAAAAGACGGCGGAGACGAAACGAAATTAAATATTCATTTTGTGTTTACAGGTAACCCCGGCACCGGTAAAACTACAGTAGCTCGTTTAATAGGACAGATATTTAAGTCAATAGGATTATTACCTCAAGGACAAGTTATTGAAGTTGATAGAAGCGGATTGGTAGGTCAATGGGTTGGCCAAACCGAACCTAAAACTAACCGAGCAATAGATAGTGCACTTGGCGGTATTTTATTTATTGATGAAGCTTACACTTTGGCAGGAGGAGGCGGAAACGATTTTGGCAAACAAGCAATAGATATTTTATTAAAACGAATGGAAGACGACAGAGGTAAATTTATTTGTATTGTTGCCGGTTACACTAATCAAATGAATTCGTTTTTGGATATGAACCCCGGATTGGCAAGCAGATTTACAAAACATATTGATTTTACTGATTATACGGCTGCCGAGCTTGAAGAAATATTTATTAGAAATGTTAAAAAGAAAAAGTTGATATTAGATATAACTGCACAAGAAAACTTAACTAATTATTTTGAAGATATTTATAATAAAAGAGATAAAAATTTTGGTAACGCTCGTGAAATAAGAAATATTTTTGAAAAATCGATTCAAAGACAAGGAGCTAGGCTTGCAAAATTATTAAAAATGCAGAATTTTGATAGAAGACTTCTATCAATTCTAACTTTTGGCGATATTACGGGTAATTACAACGCTTTCCCCGATAATTATGGTAATATTTTACAACAAATAGATACAAAAATTATAGATAATAAAGAACCGGAACTTGTAACCGATTTGAAATTATCGGAAAAAACGAATGAAAGTAACATAGATAAAATTAATTTAGATTATGCCGTAAAACTGAAAAACCATCCCAACTTAGTTGAATTTTTAACGGAATGTGAGCAAGTTTTAAAGAATAATAAATTAAATAATATTCCACCGGAAAATATTAAAGATAAAATAGGAAATTTGTTAATTTTTTCTCAAGATAATGAAATAGAAAAACTATTTTTAGAATATTATTCACAATTATTGTATGGTTATAAAATTTTACCTACCTCAAATGTAAAATCTGTTTTAGCTTCCGAAATTAAAGGAGAATATATGGGGCAATCTTCAATAAATGCAAATAAAATTATTGATGAAGCAATGGGCGGAATTTTACATATAGAGAAGATACAAGATTTAATAACCGAAACTTTTGATTTTAACGGAAAAGATGCTTTTAATACTATTATTGGAAGAATGGTTGGTGATGCTGAAAAATTCATTCTGGTTTTTTCGGGTGAAGAAGATAAAATGTCTGAATTTTTACAAAACGACTTTTTTTATGTTAAAAATAAATTTTTAGAGCCGATTAATATAGTTAAAATATTTAATGAAAGTATTAAAACAGAAGATTTAGAAAAAGAAGAAACGGAAGAAGATATAATAAAAGAACTGAATCTTTTAGTTGGTTTAACAGAAGTAAAAGCATTTTTTAATCAACTGATAAGATTACTAAAAGTAGAAAAAGATAGAGAAGTTAAACTTGGAGTAAAATCAAATTTTAACCCAAACTTAATTTTTATAGGCAATGAAGGTACCGGAAAAACAACGGTTGCCAAATTATATGCAAAATTATTAAAATGTTTTGGCTTTTTAAATAAAAGCGAAATATACATAAAAACAAAATCGGATTTTGTGGGACAATACATAGGACAATCTTCAATACTTGTAAATAATGTTATCGAAAATTCTTATGGGTCGTTAATATTATTCAAAAATGCTTACGAGTTTACGTCTATTAATCCTACAAGTATAGAATTGGATGCACGCGATACCTTGAAGAAGAAACTTGTGGAAGATAAGGGAAAATTCTGTTTAGTTTTAAGCGGAAACAAAACCGATATGGAGTTATTTATGCAACGTGAATTTTACATAACTCAACCGCATTTTATTAAAATTTTATATTTTCCCAATTTTACACAAAGCGAAATATACCAATTATTTATTAATAAATTTTCTGCAAGCAATTTAACACTTAGCGAAGATGCGGATATGGCTTTAAAATTCTTTATTAATTCCAATAAAATAAATAATTCTAAGTTATGTATTAGTAGTGCCGAAAAAATAATTGAACGTTGTAAACAAAAAGGTGTTACCGAAATTAGCGAAGAGGATATTAAATTATGATTTGTGCATATTGTAAAGCAGATATAGAACACGATTCTTTCTTTTGTGACCAATGCGGCGAAGAGCTGTTACTTTGTGAAAAATGCGGTAAACCGGGAAAGGGGAAACGATGTACGAATGATGGCGGAAAACTTGTTTCTGCAAAAGATAAAGCCGTGGTAAACACTCAACAGGTTTCTCAAGCTTCAACTTTTTCGGGTAATGTTGCAAATCAAAACCCTTTACAAATGCCCACTAATAAACCTATAACTTCTACGGTTAATAATGTTAACACTTCTCATAATGCAGTAAATCAAACAAATAATAATATTGGGATAGATGCTACACAAAGAGTGAGTAATAGTACAATTAATGCAAGTTATGCTACTACTGTTCCGGGCTTAAACAATTCATTTGCTTCGGGAATTCCACAATGTGTAATTATTAATAAAGCAATAAATGCAACTTTGCAAATAAACAACGGTGACATAATTGGTAGAAAAACAGGTAACTTTATTAATGTTTTTGGTCAGTTCAACCAAATTTCGGGAAAACACGCACAATTTAATTATAATAACAATACAGGTTGGACTTTAACCGATTTGGGAAGCAGTAACGGAACAAAATATCAAGGACAAGTATTACTTCCTAATATTCCTGTACCAATACAAGATAAATCATATATAATATTTGCAAATATTGAGTTTTTTGTGCAAATTGCAGCAATGCAAACTAATAATATTTCAAATATGGATTCAGATAGAACTTTCAGATTATAATAGGCGGTATTGAAGAGGTTTTAATGATAATTAATATAGATTCTATTAGTAACGTTGGGCTAGTTCGAAAAAATAACGAGGACTTTATTTTTGACGGAGCCAGATTTATTAGAGACGATAAACATAATTATAGCTTATCGGTTGAAATTGATAAAACGAAAATAATGTTTGCCGTTGCCGATGGTATGGGGGGACATAATGCGGGAGAATTAGCAAGTGAGATATTATTAACTGAGTTAAACGGTTCGTTAAGTAATATTTTTCGAGATTCTAATATTTTATCACAATATGAATTAAAAGCTTTTTTTGATACAGAAATAAAAAGAATTCATAATATGTTGATTCAAGAAGGGATAAACGACCCGAACAAATACGGAATGGGTTCTACTTTTATTGGGTTTATTATTTATATGGGTAATTTTTATTCTGTTAATGCCGGAGATAGTAGATTATATAGAATGAGAGACGGATATTTAAAGCAATTATCAAAAGATCATTCATATTCTTCTATGTTTGGAAATGAAAGAGGTTCATCACATCTAATATATAATGCTGTTGGCGGAGGGGATAGAGTTTTTATTGATTTTACTAATTTAACTTCTAAAATAGGCGCAGGTGATATAATACTACTTTGCAGTGACGGTTTAACCGATATGTTGGAAGATGATACAATTGAAGAGATATTAAACGATGACGGTACTACATTTGATTTGGTAAATAGTGCATTACAAAGGGGAGGAGTTGATAATATTTCGGTAATTAAACTGGAAATATTAGAATAAAACAAAAAATAATATTTTTTCATTTTTTTCTTGCGTAGTCGAAATAATAGTCTTATATTTGAGTCTGTCTTTTTTTAAGACATGACAAAATGTTCATAAAAATACTGAAAAACAAAAATTGTAAAAAAAAGTTTTGAAAAGCCTTGACAAAGGCAAAAAAAAATGTTAAGTTTACAATCCTTGTTTGAAAATAAAGTTCTTTGAAAGAGTGAGTGACTAAAGGAAATCCTTTAGGGAAAATAAAGACGAGGTAAGAAAAAAAATTACGCAAGCTTTTGAAAAAACAAACAATTCAAAGTTGTAAAAAAATA
>DAINPX010000098.1:0-9468 GCA_036743235.1 Melioribacteraceae bacterium | reverse complement strand
TATAAAACACGGTGAAAACGAAGTAGATGAAAGCGGAAATTTAATTTTTAATTATGGTGGTTCTTACTCTGTTAGCACAACTACAATATTAAGTAGCAGTTCTCCCAAATTGTTAGACGGAATTTTGAACATAAAAAACAGATTAAGTTTTTCAACCAAGTATTTTTTCTCTTATCTGGTAAACTTTAACTTAATATTTACATATGAAGAAAGAAAAGTTAAAGGTAATAAATTTTATAATAATCAATTTAATTTTATTATTAATTATAATTTATTTTAAAGATTTTTCTTTTTGACTTGCAATAATTCTTTTTCCATAATAATTTTACAAATAAATAAATAATGGATACTTTATGAAGAATATTTTAATTGTTTTCTGGTTATTTTTTGTATGTTCGGTATTTGCTCAAAACTATAAAGTATTACAATCCGATGAAAAAAGCATTACAATTGAAATAGATTTTAATAAACTATATACAATTAAAGATACTATAGTTAATAATATAAAATTTACAAGAATTATTGGAACAGGTCAATTTAGTAGATTTGAAAAAGAACCGTTAATGCCCGAAATGTTTCTTTCATTTGGAATTCCTTTTGCTTCATCACCAAAAACAGAAATATTGGAAATAAAATCCGAAGTCCTAAAAGATAAATTTTTATTACCGGTACCAACATATAATGATAACGGTGAAATAGTAAATATAGCAGATTTTAATAAGGAAATATACTCTACAAATAATTATATTCCATCTCAAGATGTTAAAATAACAGCCGATTATGTTGCCCGATTTTCAAGAATAATGAATATTCAAGTTGCTCCCATAAAATTTAATCCGATTAAAAGAGAGCTTGTAGTAAACAAAAAAATTAAATTTCGAGTATTTTATAATGAAAATGAATACGGTAAATTTGAATATTTATTTGATAAAAAAGCGGATGAATTTATAAGAACATCCGTAGTCAATTATTCAATTGCAAAAAATTGGATAGGAAGAATTATTAATGAAAATGCAAACTTAGAGCAAAGTTATTGGTATAACCCTAATAAAGAATATTTTAAAATATATTTGAAAGAAAAAGGAATATATAGAATAAAATATAGTGATTTAGTTGCTGCCGGTTTAGATAATTCTAAAATTATAAAAACAAAAAAATTAGAACTGTTTTGTAACGGAGTAAGAATTCCGATTGACGTGTTTTCCAAAGGAGATTCGATATTTAATAGAAATTCGTATTTGCAATTTTTAGGTACTCCTCCTGCACCATCTCCTTATTCAAAGCTTAATATATATAATAACAGTAATGTATATTGGTTATCGTATGAAGCTGATACAGTTGGATATCATTATAAAGATATTGACGGAAAGCCGTTGGTGTTTGGTAAAACAATTATTACTAATAAAAGAACACTTCATTACGAAAGAGATACTATTTACGAACATTTTGGACATGCTGAAAATGAGAACAGAGATTTTTGGCAATGGGGAAAAGCAGCCGGAAATGGCGGAGAAATTCAAGATGCTTTCTTTTATACTTTTCCGTCTCCACAATATCTAAATCCCGATTCGGTAAATATGACTTTAAGAGTCTCTTTACATGGCGTAACTGTTGGGCAACATCAAGCTGATATTGAATTAACCGGTCAGCCTGTTGGAAATAAAGTATGGAGCGGACAACGAGAATCCATTTTTGAAAGAACATTTAAATTGGGGGATATTAAAATTTTCCCTTCCAATTCTTTTCAAGTTTTTGCCAAAGGGCAATTTGAACAAGATATTATAAGAATAAATTGGTTTGAAATTGATTATTGGCAAAATAATTCAGCATATTCCGATAAATTTGACTTCATATCTCCAAATAATTTATTTGGCAAAACTCGGTTTGTTGTTTATGAATGGACAGCAGACACAATGCTTGTTTACATTCCCAGTAGAGGTGAAATTATTCGGAATGCAAATGTTACTCATAATCAGTGGAAAAATGTTGAATTTGTTGACCAATTATTTATACCAACCGAATACTGGTGTGTTTCACTAGATAATTTTTTACAACCGGATAGTATAGTAAAAAATATTAACTCCAATTTGCGTAATACTGATAACGGAGCAGATTACTTAATTATAACTCATCCAAAATTTCTTTCTGTGGCAAATAGATTAGCAAATTTTAGGAGGACTAAATTAACGGGATATGATAATCCAAGGGTTGCAGTAATAAATGTTCTGGATATTTATAACGAATTTAATGGAGGTTTGTTAAATCCTTATGCTATTAGAGATTTTATAAAATATACATACACAAAATGGAAAACTCCTGCACCCGCTTATGTTGCACTAATGGGGGATATGAGCCATGATTACAGGAAAATTTTTCCGAATAGTCGTGAAAATTATATTCCGTCTATTCCATACCAATCATATACGTACGGTCAAGCGGCTTCGGATAACATGTTTGTTGCCGTGGATGGAATTGATTTAATGCCTGATATGGCTATAGGAAGAATTTCGTGTGAAACAGTAGAAGAAGCAAATATATTAGTTGATAAAATTATTTCTTATCCAAACGATAATAGTAAAGAATGGCGTCAACGCATAAATTTATTTTCTGCGGGTCAAAGTGCCGGTGATGAAAATAATTTTAAATTTAACGATGAAAACACAATGCTTTTTAATACATTTATCTCTCCGCAAGGTTATTCCAGCTATAGAGTATATACTTTTCCTAATACACCGGAATATAAACAATATGCCGGTGGCACCCTGGAAATGAAGAACGGATTTAATAATGGTGCAGTAATTACAAACTTTTTTGGACACGGAGGAGGTTATCAATGGGATTTGTTTTTCTTAAATGATCACATATATCAATTAACAAATGATGGTAGATTACCATTTATTACAAGCATAACTTGTTATACTGCTCATTATGATAATCAAGATGTTTTTGGAGAACAGTTTATTAAAGTACCCGGTAAAGGAGCGATAGGATTTTGGGGACATACAGGTTTAACTATCTGGCCACAGGGAAAAGCACTTAATGCAAAGTTGTATAATGAAATTTTTAATAAAAAATATTTTGTTATTGGTGATGCAATTCGTAATGCCAAAAATAACTTTGCAAACGGAATGCTAAGTTTAGATGCGGATCACGTATCCTTGTTAACTTTATTAGGAGATCCTGCAATCGATTTGGCTTTTGTTCGTAACCCGGATTTTAAAATAACTTCAGAAAATATCTCTTTCTCTCCGGAATCACCATTAATTGATGAGAACGTTAGTATTAAAGTGAAAGTAAATAATTTAGGTACAATCTTTCCTAATGATAGTGTTTCAGTAAAGTTAAGTATCACCTCAGCAGATACCAGCTATAATATTCCTGAAAAGTATATGCAAAGTTTTGGAGAATTGGATTCAATTGTATTTGTTTGGAAACCTACAAAAGCAGGTTTATTTTCGGTTAAAGTGAAAATTAATTCAATTAACGAGATTTCTGAAGAAGATTATAGTGATAATGAAGCCTCCAAATCAATTCCTGTTTATAATGTTAAGGAAACAAATATAATAAGTCCCGAAAACGGCGCTTCGTTTAATAATAAACGTCCAAAATTTGTAATAGCAGACCCGGGATTTTATATAAATAAAAATTATACTTATTTTATTGAAATAGATACTTCATTAACTTTTGGTAGTCCATTAATTAAATCGCCGGAATTAATCGGTAAATTTGGTATGGTTGAATGGTCACCCGGTCAAGATTTGGCAAGCGGAGTGTATTATTGGCGTTCGAGAGTTAAAGATGTGGAACAAGCCCCTTATTGGTCAAATTTAAGTACATTTAAAATATCGACTGGTATCGATACTTTAAAATTTAGTTTATCGGAGAAACAATTATTATTATTTTCCAATAATAATATGAATTATGATTATTCTACTAAATCTTTAGTCCTCAATTTATCTAAGTTACCTCCCAAACCTTCTCAAAGTAAGTTTATTGAAGATATTTTCCCTGATAACATTGATGGATTACATAGTTATTCTTCGATTGCAACAGATGGAACATATTTATATATAGGACATATGGCATTTTTTGCCGGAGCAACTCACATTTATAAATTTGGAACAGGCTTAAACGGAACTGAAAAAGGGAAATATTACGGAATAGTATCGCCAAATACCGTCAAATTGTGGAATACAATGTTTGAGTATAACGGAAGTTTATACACATCGGAAGGCGACCCTTATAAACTTGTTAAAATAAATCTGAATACAGGTGTTGTTGATACAGTAACAGTAGAAGACGGTTTGTTAGATGTTTATTCATGTAAAGTAAAAGAGGGAGCATTTTACCTGAAGAATTTTGGTAATTATGTTTTTAACCTTACGGTTGCAGATTCGACCGGGGAGAAAAGATATACTTTAAGAAAATTTGATGCGACAAATAATTTTGCAAAAGTTGGCAATGATATGGTATTTACCGGAACATCTTTTGACGGTTTTACCGACTTTTTTGTATTTGAAAAATATTTATTTGTTTACGAAAATTTTCAAAGCGGTTTTATGCGAAGGATGAATATGGAAACAGGAGAGTTTGAAGATGCCGATTGGTTGACCAATGTGCCGTATCAAGGGTATTATAGTTGGATATACGATAAAATTAATGATATAGTATATTCTTCAGTTTATAAAGTCGGAAAGTTACCAAAAATTTCTAAATTTGCGGGAACATATTATCAGACTTTTGGTAGTGCAACTTCTCCTGAAATTAGTAATGTAAAAAAATGGAAACAAGCTGAATATGAAATTATATCAGAGGGATCTAACGGAGAGTATCATGTAAATCTAGAAGGATTTAAAGCCGACGAAAATATATGGGTTTCGGTTGCGGATTCCGTATCTACCAAAATAAATATAGATACATTAGATGTAAATATATATAAATCATTAAGATATAAATTTTTCTTAAGCGATACATCACGTTCAATAACAAATCCTTTGCAAATTAAGTCGGTTAAATTTGATTACGAGGGCTTACCGGAAATTCAAGTATCAAATGCTTCTATTTCGTTTAATCCGGATTCACTAATGCAAGGATTTTCTACAGAATTAATATTTGAAGCTAAAAATTTCGGATTATCACAGGCTGATAGCGTAAAATTTGATTTCAGATTAAATGAAAACGGAAATCCATTTTACTCGACCAAAGTTAAAATTCCGGCAGATTCAACTGCTTTGTTAAAATATTCAATTAATACAACACCATTATTATTTAATAATAAAGTAAAGGTTGAATGTAACTTATTAGGTAAAGAAAAATTTACGTTTAATAATGTGGGTTCTAATTCATTTTTTGTTAGTCGAGATTCATTAAATCCATCATTTGATATTAAATTTGACGGAGAAGATATAATAAACGGTGATATAATAAGTGCTAAACCGAATATCGAAATAACTTTAAAAGATAATAGTCCTTTACCGTTGGATTCAACTTTCTTTTATGTTTATCATAATAATGTTCAAGTTCATAAAGATAGCTTAAGATTTTCATATACACCTTATCCAAATTCAACTGCATATTTAAGCTGGAATCCGACATTAAAAAACGGAACTCATTATTTAGAAGTATTAGCAAGAGATGCTTCGTTAAATTATTTTGATACAACTTCATATAAAATATGGTTTGTTGTTAGCAATAAAAACGAACTACGAGAAATATATAATTATCCTAATCCATTTGCGGAAGGTACTTATTTTACGTTTAATATGACCGGAACCCAAAAACCTGAAGAAATTAAAATAAAAATATATACAATTACAGGAAGATTAATAAAAAATTTGGAAATTCCGACAGAACCACTTAAATTTGGATTTAATAAGTTTTATTGGAACGGAAAAGACGAAGACGGTGACGAAATAGGTAATGGTGTTTATTTTTATAAAATTATTATTACCGAAGACGGCGTTACAAAATCTGAAACAAAAAAAATTGTAAAATTAAAATGAAGCATTCAGTAAAAGTAAATAAATTTTATTTTCAAAAACTTAATCTTTTATTATTGAGGCATTGTCCCGATCATTAGCTTTGCCAAGTTAATAGCATTAATTTGATTATTTTAATTATTAATTAAGGTAAAACTATGTGCGGTATTGTAGGTTATATTGGCAATAAAAATTGTGTGCCGATTTTAATAGAAGGATTAAAACGTTTAGAATATAGAGGATATGATTCTGCCGGAATTGGGGTACTAACCGAAGGAAAAGGTAGAATATATAAAAGTAAAGGTAAAGTATCTTTATTGGAAAAAATTGTTGAAGACGAACAAGTTAAAGCCAATATTGGTATAGGCCATACTAGATGGGCTACACACGGTATC
Organism: Melioribacteraceae bacterium; assembly: GCA_036743235.1. GTDB lineage: Bacteria > Bacteroidota > Ignavibacteria > Ignavibacteriales > Melioribacteraceae > JAEXOD01. The sequence goes on along the minus strand of DAINPX010000098.1, from coordinate 3,095 downwards.
CCTAATTTAGTTAATGCACATCCTCATTTTAACGAAGAAAAAACATTATTTGTAATTCATAACGGGATAATTGAGAATTATTCTACATTAAAAACCGGATTAAAATTAAAGGGTTATAAATTTGTTTCTGAAACCGATACCGAAGTTTTGGCTCATTTAATAGACGACTATTTAAAGCAGGGATATCAAATATTTCAAGCAGTTAGGTATGCCTTAAACGAAGTAGAAGGTACTTACGGAATTGCGGTAGTTTATTCTAACGAACCGAATAAAATTATTGCGGCTAAAAAAGGTTCACCATTGGTTATTGGTATTGGAAACGGTGAAAATTTTTTGGCAAGTGACGTAAATGCTCTTATTTCTCATACAAGTCAAGTTGTATATTTAGAAGATAACGAAATTGTAGAGATACACGCCGAAAAGTTTATTGCTAAAACTATAACGGATAATGATATTGTAAAAGATATTATTGAAGTTAAAATGAAGCTGGATGAAATTAGTAAAGGCGGATATCCACATTTTATGCTCAAAGAGATAATGGAACAGCCTGAAAGTATTGCAAACTCGATGCGCGGTAGATTAGTGCCCGAAGAAGGTATTGCAAAATTAGGCGGACTTGAAGGTTTTGAGGATAGGATAGCAAATAGCAGGAGATTTATTATTTGTGCTTGCGGTACATCATGGCATGCAGGATTAGTAGGTGAATACATGTTAGAGCAGTTTACAGGTATTCCTGTTGAAGTTGAGTATGCCTCGGAATTTAGATATAGAAATCCTATTGTTACAAAAGACGATACATTGTTTTTTATCTCCCAAAGCGGAGAAACAGCCGATACACTTGCCGCAATGGTTGAAGCCAAAAGAAGAGGCGGTTTAGTATTAGGAATATGTAATGCTGTCGGTAGTTCGATTGCAAGAACTAGTGATGCAGGCGTTTATATTCATGCAGGTCCTGAAATTGGTGTAGCTTCAACAAAAGCATTCACATCTCAGTTAGTTGTCTTTTCGTTAATTACTCTACTTATAGCAAGAAAAAAAAGTATGAGTTTGGTTGACGGAAAAAACATGATTGCGGAAATTCAATCGTTGCCCGAAAAAGTTAGAAAAATATTGTCGTTAAACGACTATATTTCAAAAATTGCAGACGAGTTTGTTAATGCAAAAAACTTTTTATATTTGGGTCGTGGTTATAACTTTCCGGTTGCTTTAGAAGGTGCACTAAAACTAAAAGAGATTTCTTACATTCATGCAGAAGGTTATCCTGCTGCCGAAATGAAACATGGACCAATTGCATTAATTGATGAGAATATGCCGGCTATTTTTATTGCTCCCAAAGATTCGGTTTATGATAAGGTAATTAGTAATATTCAAGAAGTAAAAGCAAGAAACGGACGAATAATTGCAATTGCCAACGAAGGAGACGATGAAATAGACAGTTTGGTTGATTATTCAATTAAAATCCCTAATACTATAAGAATGTTAATGCCTATATTAAGCTCTATTCCTTTACAGCTATTAGCTTATCATATTGCAGTAAAAAAAGGATTAAACGTAGATCAACCAAGAAATTTAGCAAAATCTGTAACAGTAGAATAACAAGAGGAAAACAATATGACAAAAAAGAATGTATTAATTATGGGCGCGGCAGGAAGAGATTTTCATAATTTTAATGTTTATTTTCGTAATAACGAAGATTATAACGTTGTTGCTTTTACAGCAACACAAATTCCGAATATTGACGGCCGTATTTATCCGGCCGAATTAGCAGGGGAATTATATCCAAACGGAATAAAAATTTATGAAGAAAGTAAGTTAGAGGAATTAATAAAAGAATTAAAAGTTGATGAAGTTGTGTTTTCTTACTCTGATGTACCTTTTAATTATGTGATGACAAAAGCATCAATAGTTAATGCTGCGGGAATATCTTTTAGATTGTTAGGCGGTGAAGAAACTATGGTTAAAAGTACAAAACCGGTAATTGCGGTATTGGCTGTTAGAACAGGTTGTGGAAAATCGCAAACTTCTCGTAAATTAGTTAAATTATTAACCGAGGCAGGTAAAAAGGTTGTCGCAATACGTCATCCAATGCCTTATGGTGATTTAGTTAAACAAAAGGTTCAGCGTTTTGGTACATTAGAAGATTTAAAATTACACGATTGTACTATTGAAGAAATTGAAGAATATGAACCACATATAGCATTAGGTGGTGTAATTTATGCCGGTGTTGATTATGAAGCAATTTTAAGAGAAGCTGAAAAAGAAGCTGATATTATATTGTGGGACGGCGGAAATAACGACATGCCTTTCTATAAGAGTGATGTAATATTTACGGTTGTAGATCCTCATAGACCGGGACATGAAATGACTTATTACCCGGGCAATACTTCATTAAGATTAGCAGATGCAGCTGTTATTAATAAAATTGATTCGGCTTCACCTGAAAATATTCTTCAAGTTAGACAAAACATTCAAAAAGTTAACCCTAATGCCGTAATTATTGAAGCAGCTTCGCCAATTATGGTTGATAAACCTGAATTAATTAGAGGTAAAAAAGTATTAGTTGTAGAAGATGGTCCTACATTAACACATGGTGAAATGAAATTTGGAGCCGGTGTAGTTGCTGCACAAAAATTAGGTGCAAGTGAAATGGTTGACCCAAGACCATATACTGTTAAATCTATAACCGAAACTTATCAAAAATATCCTAATATAGGTATTTTATTACCAGCAATGGGTTATGGCGAACAACAGATGAAAGATTTGGAAGAAACAATTAATAAAACCGATTGTGAAAGTGTTGTTATAGGAACACCGATAGATTTGGGAAGAATTTTAAATATTAATAAACCTTCTACCCGAGTTATGTATGAATTGCAAGAAATTGGAAACGATACATTAGAAAGTGTGTTAAAACAAAAAGGACTTTTATGAAAAAAATAGCTGTTGTTGCCTTTGGCGGAAATGCACTTTTACGCGGAGACGAAGCGGGAACTATACAGCAGCAAGAAAAAAATACTTACGATACATGTTTAAATTTACTTGGCTTAATTGAAGACGGGTATAATATAATTATTACTCATGGTAACGGACATCAA
>DAINPX010000097.1:0-9519 GCA_036743235.1 Melioribacteraceae bacterium | reverse complement strand
GAAAGAGTTAATTTTTTACTTAACGCACTTGAACCGGAATGATTGAAGTGAGTATAATCCGAAGCAGCCATGTTACCTGCTACCCAAACCGGCATCGAATTTACTCCCCCCATCGCTTTAAATAGGTTCCAAAAAGCCACGCCGGTTTCTTTTGATGCCTCTTCCTGAGCATTTATTAAACTATATATATTTTTAATTGTTTGGAAACCGTTAATATCTTTTCTACTTCTATCGGCAGCACCAACAACCAATATCGAAGCATCGGGAAAAGCATCTTGCAAATATTTTATTGTTTTAACCAATCCCTCTTTATACCAAGCATAACCGTGTATAGACTCATCAAGCACATTGGCACCATATTGCAGTATAATTAGATTATAATCAAAATACGAGTTAAAAGCTTGTAACACATTTTTGGGAATACGCACTAAATTAAGTCCGCTATGTCCTCTTAAGGCATAATTATCAACATAAATTCCGGATTCGTTTTCAAAACTAACACCATAAAGTGCCATTTTTCCGTAGAAATTTATTTTAATATTTTTGCTGTTAATATCCTTTATTTCCGCAATACCAACCGATAAATTTCTACCCAAAAATATTTTTTTCGTAATATTATTTGCCGTAAAAGTAATATAAGACGTATCGGAATAAGAAGTAAAGAATAATTTTGCATTTACAAAAAACTTACCCGAATATTCTACCCAATATTCATTTTTAGATTTTAAAGAATCACCAACATCCGATGTATCGGTTAAATAAACATAACCGTTAATTCCGTAATTATACCCTTTAGGTTTTTTATGAATAACCGAATAATTCAAAAAATTATCACTAAACTTAATATTTATTGTTGCCCAGCTTCCTGCATTATTATCAGTAATGGGGACAAATCCTATACCGCTGCCTCCAAATTTTTTTTGAAGATACGAACGTAAGTCTTTTGAAAACAAATCACCTTCTATCATGGAATCGCCAAAATACGCAATTCTAATAGTGTTCCCTTTTGAAAAAGTTCTTAATTTATCGTAAAATTTGCTAAGTCCGCCTTTACCGTTATCTTCTATCGGTTCGGTAATTACGTTCACTAAATCATCAAGGTTTAAATTTTCGGCGGCGTTAGTTTTTAACGAATCATTTTCCGAAGTAAATTGATAATCGATATTATCATTATTTACCTCCAAATCCGAAAATAGATTTACCGGTTTAACGGCAATTCCAAGTATTGTAAGGTTTTGTGGTATAAAACTAATAACATATAAAATTAAAAACACAAGAAAAACTAAAACAAAAATAGGAGTAATATTATTTTTACTAAGCATTTTAGAAAAACCTAAATTAAAAAAAAGTAATATGTAAATTTACATATTTTTTAGTTTCGGATTAATGTAAAATAAGTTAAATTTACAAAAATATATATTTTTTATAAGAGACGATGTGAATAAATCGATATTGTTATTTTTTATTATTATATGTTTTTGCGGTAATTTAATTTTTGCTCAAATTAAAGAATGTTATGCAGTAAAAACCGATAGTAAAGTTATTATAGATGGCAAACTTGACGATATTTCTTGGCAAAATGCAAAGGTTATTGATGATTTTTTAGAGCAAGACCCTAAAATAGGTAATAAACCGCGTTTTAAAACCGAAGTTAGAATTTTATATGATACCGAAAATTTATATTTCGGAATATCGTGCTTTGATGACGAACCCGAAAAATTATTATATAGAGAAATGAAATGGGACGGATATCTAAGCAAAGATGATTATTTTAGAATAATGCTGGATACTTATAACGATAATAGAAATGCTTATTGGTTTGCAATTAACCCTTTGGGTGCTCAGAACGATGCTTTGATTTCCGGTCTTGATATGAGTGGTTTTAATGAAGATTGGGATGGGGTTTGGGAAGTTAAAACGGATATTAATGAAAATGGTTGGTTTATTGAAGTTAGATATCCCTTTTCAACTTTTAGATTTTTGGATGGAGAAGAACAAATTTGGGGTATAAATTTTGAACGCGGAGTTAAACGTTACGATGAATCTTACTTATGGACATCCGTAGGACAAAACAAAGGACTATTTAAAATTGCAGAAGCAGGAGATTTAAAAGGAATTAACGGGGTTAAAAGAGGTGACCCTATTTACATTCTCCCTTATGTTTCTGCAGGCGCACAAAATATTAATAGTAAAAAAGATTATTTAAAAGATATTGGTGTAGATATTAAATACGGTTTAACCGAAACTTTATCTTTGGATGTTACTGTTAATACCGATTTTGCTCAAATTGAAGCTGATAGATCAAAAATAAACCTAACCCGTTTTCCGTTGTACTTTGCCGAAAAAAGAGATTTTTTTTTAGAGGGAGTTAATACTTTTAAATTTAACTTGGGCGGGTCTAATACAATTTATTACAGTAGAAGAATGGGGATAAGTGACGGAAATGAAATTCCTATTATAGGAGGCGTAAAGTTAGTAGGAAGGACCGATAGATTTGAAATTGGTTTCTTAAATTTACAAACAGCCAAAAAAAATGATATTCCGACAACTAATTATTCTACAATGCGAGTAAAATATGACTTATTAAATCAATCGTATGCCGGTATTATGATTACAAATAAACTTACCAAGAACGGTTATAATAGTAGCTTAGGTGCTGATTTTTCTATTCAATCAAATTCATTTTTGGGGGATAACAACGTCATATTTACAAGCAGACTGGCAAAAACATATTCGGGGTCATATTCTGTAGATTACCCGGCCGGTTTATCAGAATACAATTCGCAAAAAAATTCTTATGCAGGTTTTTTCTCTTTTGATTTTCCAAATGATTTAATTGACCAATATATTTCTTATTCGTTTTTTCAAAAAAACTTTAATCCTGCTGTTGGTTTTATTAGTAGAAAAGGAATTCAAAAATACGAATATTCTTTAGATATTAAACCCAGAATTAATAAATATGGAATCAGACGTTTATATTTTACCCCTTTAGAATCCGGCTTTTATTTAGACAAAGATAATATTTTACAACAAGCTAGTTTCTTTATTCAGCCAATAGGATTTTCTTTGGAAAGCGGGGAAAATTTTTATTTGGGATTTGAGAGAAACTTTGATTATGTTAAAGAAACTTATACTATTTTTGATACAACAAAGGTTTACCCTAATAAATATTGGTATAATACTTTTTTAGCTCGTTTTACAAGCTCAACTTCTGAAGCAATTTATGGCGAATTAGATTTTGAGAAAGGGAACTTTTATAACGGAAAAATTACCGGATTTAGCGGAAATATTACTACTGTTTTAAGCAAACATTTTATTTTTGAAGGCGATTTTAATTTTAATAAAATAGAATTTGCTCATAGTAGTTTTTCTACATATGAACTTGGGGGCAGACTAAAAGTAAATTTTTCTACTAAATTACTCTCTTCTGTTTTTTGTCAATGGAACAATGCGGAAAAAGAGGTTAATATAAATTACCGAATTAATTGGAAACCGAAAATAGGAAGTGATTTTTATTTGGTAATTAACCAATTACTTGAAACCGAAAACAAAATAAAAAGTAAAGATTTTGTAATTTTAGCAAAGTTTTCGTGGTTATTTATAATTTAATTTGTATATTAAACTAATCTTAATACTAACTAATCGTAACATCTAAATGTTTGGAAAAAACTCCTTTTACAATGATTTCGATTTCCGGAGACTAAAAGATAGTCCCCGTGATAACGAATATAGAACCGTATTTCAAATTGATAGAGACCGCATAATACACTCAAGCGAGTTCAGAAGACTACAAGGGAAAACGCAAGTTTTTTTACCCGGAGAATACGATTTTTACCGAACACGTCTAACTCATTCAATAGAAGTAGCACAAATAGGTAGAGCCATTTGTTTTTATTTAAATACAAATAAACCTGATACTTTTAACAATAATTATTACCTTGATGAAGATTTAATTGAAGCGTCTTGTTTAGCTCATGACTTGGGGCACTCCCCTTTTGGACACGGAGGAGAACGAATTTTACACAAACTTATGAAACCTTATGGCGGCTTTGAAGGAAACGCACAAACTTTAAGATTAATTACCGAAACATTTTTTAGAGATGAGAACAAACAACGAGGAATGAACCCTACAAGGGCATTTATTGATAGTATATTAAAATACAAAACTCTATTTTCGGATTCTTTAGAAAAAGAGAACCACTTTATTTATGATTTCCAATCCAAGTATCTGGATTTTGTTTTTGATAATATTAATTATAAAAGTTTTTTAAAGACCGAAAAAGAATTAAATTCTTTTAGAAGTATCGAATGCCAAATAATGGACTTTGCCGATGATACGGCTTATGCAATTAACGATTTAATTGATAGTATTATGGGGGGCTTTATTAATTATTCTTCTTTAATTAAATGGGGAAAAACTTATTCCGAAAATTTATCGTTAAGGCAAGAAGAATTTTTAAGCAACCTTGCGGAATGGATTAAAAACGACACTTACAAAAAGAAGTTGAGTGCTTTAATAGGAACCTTTATTTCTTCGTGTTCAATAAGCCAACAATCTACTTTTATGGATAATTTAACAAATAGATATAAATATAAGCTTGTAATTGATAAAAACATTATTGAAAAACTTGAATTATTCAAAAAACTTTCGGTCGATATTGTTTTCCGTACATCTCAACTACACCAAATGGAACACAAGGCGGCTTATTTAATAGAAAAACTTTTTATGGCATTTGAGCGAAATTATATTTCGGAGAACAAGTTGTTAAAATTGCTTCCTGAATTTAATGACAGACTTGTAAAGGCACATACAGATAATAATGATAAAATAAGAATTTTATGCGATTATATTGCAGGAATGACAGACGGATTTGCCTTAAGAAACTATAAAAGACTTTTTCAGCCCGATTATAGCTCTTTTGTTGATTTGATTTAAAAAAAATTAATTACTTTTTTATTTATTTTTTTTATATTTGTTATAACATATATTTGCTAATATGCAAATATCTCGGCGTTATCTTTAGCGAAAAGACTATCAACTAAAAAATTTTAATTAATTATTTTACTTAATTATTTGTATTAATCAAAAGGGAATTAATGGCAAAAGAATATGATATAGACAAATTAGATGCTTTTTCGGTTTTCACAACTTTTAACGGATTATTAAATGCCGGTGAAAATATTGAAACCGTTTCCGATTTTATGTTTGAACTTTGTATTAAAAAAAATAGAGCACTTAAAGGGATGATGATTACACGGACTACAGATGGCTGGAATGTACCGTTTGCAAAAGGCTTCCCCAATACCGAGTTTCCTATAGCCAAAATTAAAGATGACCTACTAATGACGCCTGAATTAAAAGAATTTTTAGAGAAAAAAGGTCTCCGATTTTCTTACGATATTAAATTCGGTGATAGATTAATGGGCAAAGTTTTTATTGATAGACAAGATATAATAAATTTAAAAGACAAAAAACTTGTAGTAAATATTTTAAGCTACGGTGCTATTTATTTCTATTTTAAAAATATTGAAAGTGAACTAAAAAAAATAAAAAGCAATACTGTTGACAATACCGAGCACTTGCATTTATTACTTGATTTAAGTAAACAATATTCTAGATTATCTGATATCGAGTTAATTAATAAGCTTTTTGCATATTCTGTAAGCTCAAGATTTAACGGACTTAAATACGCTACTTTAATATTTACCGAAAACGATATATTTGTTATGGATAATAAATTTAAGTTCGATATTGTTGAACTTTTAAAAGAATTTAAATATACCGATATTGAATTTACCGTAAAAGAAAAAGATATTAAAAAAAGATTTAAATCTCTTTTTGAAGAAGGGATAGGCTTAATAATTCCTCTAATAGAAAAAAACGAAACGAAAGGTTTACTTGTTGTAAGTTCTAAATTAAACGAAGACGAATTTAATAAATATGATATTGAATACTTGGAAGGGTTATCGGGCATTTTAATTAATTCAGTTGAAAACATAAATTTTATGAAAGATGCAGCCGAAAAATTTAAACTTGAAAAAGAAGCTGATATAGTACAAAACATTTATAAATATTTAATTCCTAAAAATTTACCCAAAATAAAGAAAGGAGATATTTATTGTACTTATTTACCCGCTAAAAAAAGTTACACCGATTATTATAACGCCTATTTTTATAACGAAGAAGTAGTTTATTTTGTAATGGCTAATTCGCAAGTTAAAGGATTAAAGACACAATTATTATTTAATAAACTTGAATCTGCGTTTGAATCCTACGCAAAGCTAAATCAACCGATTGAGCTTTTTGTTAAACATGTTGATGAATTTATGCAGAAAGAAGACCTGAAAGAAGGGACGATTCAACTTGTTTGCGGTTCTTATAATTTACCTACCAAAGAGTTCTTTTTTATTAATACAGGCATTAAATATGCCATTATGGTACGAAGCGGCAAACTAAAATATTTAGAACCATATGCACTTCCAATCGGTTCTTTTGCGGAAGATAAATTATATACTCCTGAAAGAATAAAACTTAAAAAGAATGATATGTTTATTATTACTTCTAATACAATGATTGAACTTACCGGATTACGAAACGAAAAATTTGCTCCTATTAAGTTTGAAGAAGTTGCATTAAAAAATTGGTTAAAGCCTGCAGAACATTTGATAAATATATATATTAAAAATATTGATGAATACTGCAAAGGTAACGAACAACCGGGAAATCTTTCAATAATGACTTTAAAAATTAAAGATAAATAATGGATGAATTAATGCCTAAAAATAAGTCCTTAAATAACATTAATTTACGAGCCGATGAAGCTACTAAAATTACTTGGCTCGGTTTAATACTTAATTTTATTCTTTCAGGTTTAAAATTTATTGCGGGCATTTTGGGTAATTCTGCTGCTATGGTTGCCGATGCAGTTCATTCTGTTAGTGATTTTGCAACGGATTTAGTTATTATATTTAGTTTTAAAATTGTTAAAAAGCCAATTGACGATAATCACGATTACGGACACGGGAAGTTTGAAACATTGGCAGGATTTTTAGTTGGCTTGGCTTTAATTTTGGTTGCAATAGGCATATTTTATAGCGGTTTAACAAATGTTATTAATGCAATTAACGGAGGCAAGTTAGATACTCCGGGCTCTTTACCTTTAATTGCAGCAATAGTTTCTATTGTTATTAAAGAATGGTTGTATCGTTATCAGATAAATATAGGTAAAAAATTAAAAAGCAGCGCCGTAATTGCAAATGCATGGCATCACCGTTCAGATGCGTTTTCTTCTATCGGCACGTTTATAGGTATTGGCGGTGCTATTATATTAGGCGAAAAATTTGCTGTTTTAGATCCCATTGCTGCAATAATTGTAAGTTTTTTTATTTTTAAGGTTGCTTACGATATCACAAGTTTTAATATTCAAGAACTCTTGGAAGTATCTTTACCTTTAAGCGAAAAGGAATTAATTATTAAACATGTAAATTCTATTGAAGGAGCTTTTAACCCACATAGGCTTAGAACCCGTAAAATAGGAGGATATTGGGCAATAGATATGCACATTGAAGTACAAAAACATCTAACCGTTGTTGAAGCTCATTCCATTGCCGATAGTGTTGAAAATAAAATTAAACAAGAATTTGGTGAAGAAACATCTGTTATTGTACATGTGGACCCAATGGGAAATTTCGATTAGCACAATTATATTTAAACCACTATTCTAATATTATTTAAATTTTTGTATTATATCTCTATCTTTAACAAACATAAAAATAATATTTTACAATAAAACCACAATTATTAATTAAAACCTTCCTTTTATACTTTTTATCTTATCTAACCCAACAAGTTAATCTGACTGTTAAATATTTAAACATAATTTATTGTGATATAATAAAACCTTGCTTTTATCAGTTAAACCAATAGATATAACAATATATTTAATTTTTTTATAAAATAATTTGCTTTTTTGTTATTCGATAATTATATTTCGATATATTTTTATCGATATTTATTTATCGATATAATTTTATCAAAACAAATGTAATAAACTTTTGAATAGGTTTAGCATGAAAAAAGATATTAACAAAAACGAGTTATTTGAAGCTTTTGAATTAAGTAAGGAAGAAAGATTAAAAGGCTTACGACTTCCCACAATTAGAAGATATCCAAAATATTTGCGTGTATTGTGGGATTTGGCAGCATTAGGTAGAGAAGTCGTGTCCTCTGAAAAAATTGCAAACGAATTAAATTTAGACCCAATTATGGTAAGAAAAGATTTAGCTTTTACAGGTGTAATAGGTAAACCTAAAATCGGATTTTCTATTATTGAGCTTATAAAAGGAATTGAAAAATTAATTAAACATAATGATAAAACTAATGTTATAATTATTGGTGCAGGTAGTTTAGGATCGGCATTATTGGGATATAAAGGATTTGAGCAACATGGTTTTAATATTATTGCTGCTTTTGATAATGACCCTGTAAAAATAGGGTCTATAATACACAATAAACCGGTACTACCGTTAGAAGATATTTATAAAATTGCCTTATTAACTGATGACGATATTGGTGTTTTATGTGTACCCGAACATGTTGCACAACAAACTACAGATATATTAATTAAAGCCGGAATTAAGGCAATTTGGAATTTTACACACTGTGAACTAAAAGTACCGGAGTACTTAACCGTACTTAATGAAGATTTGGCAAGTAGTCTTGTTGTTTTAGCGGTTAATATGCAACGCAATAATTTGAAGACAAAATTTTAATAATAAAAGGTAAATTGGATATGAAACATAAAATTAAAATTTGTATGGGCAGCTCTTGTTTTGCACGGGGTAATCAAAAAAATCTTGATATCCTTGAAAACATCATTTCAAACGAAGATTTGGATGTTGAAATAGAATTAACAGGTAGCAGATGTGAAAACAGATGCAGTAACGGACCAAACATCGAAATAAACGGAAAATTATATAATAAAATAGATAGCGGTAGTTTAATAGATATATTAAATAAATTGATACTTAAAGAAAAACAACTGCATACCATAGAGGAATAAAATGGACCAGAACTATCCGATATTTACTGCCAATGTAGAATGTCAAGATTGTTATAAATGCGTAAGAGAATGCCCTGTAAAAGCAATTAAAGTTAGCGAAGGTCATGCAAGTATAATTCCGGAACTTTGTACTGCTTGCGGACATTGTGTTGTTACTTGTCCGGTTAATGCAAAAAAAATTAGAGACGATATTTTTAGGCTGGAATTATTGCTTTCGGAAAAGAGGAAAGTTTATGCTTCAATAGCTCCTTCTTGGATTACTAATTTTCCAAATGTTAGTAAATCTCAAATTATTGCAGCACTTAAAAAACTTGGTTTTACCGGTGTAAGCGAAACTGCTTTAGGTGCAGAAGAAGTAACTGCAGGATTAAGTGAGTATTTAAATAATGCAGTACCCGGTATTTATATTTCATCGGCTTGTCCTTCAGTAGTGGATTATATTGCAAAACATTCTCCA
>DAINPX010000096.1:0-9579 GCA_036743235.1 Melioribacteraceae bacterium | reverse complement strand
CCTAAAGTTGCTTTTATTTTTTGCACAATTATCCCCAATATTTGTTTTAATTTAAGTTCATATATACTTATACCGGCAGCAACTCCAACATTTAAACTTTCAACACTTCCGTACATCGGTATCTGAACCGTTAAATCCGAATTAAATATAAATTTTTCGTTAACTCCAACTGTTTCGTTCCCCAAGATTAATGCAACCGGTTTATCGTTTAATTTAACCATTGATTGAATATTATTACCATAAGGACTTGTAGTTATAATTTGATAATTATTCTGTTTAAGCCAGTTAATTGTTTCTTCGGCATCATCAAAAGTTAAAAAGTTTGTTGAATAAACTTTTCCGCGTGATGAATCTACCGTTTTACGTTTATAAAAATCATTTTCCTTTTTAGTAGCAATAATGTCGTTTATTCCAAATGCGTTACAGGTCCTTATTATTGTTCCGATATTACCGTAGTCCACTAAATTATCTAACACTACAGTAAAATTTTTATAGCTTATGTTTTCTTTTACATTTCCTATTGCAACAATATTAATTAAATAATTAGTTTCGGTAATCTTTTTAAGTAACCCTTCGCTTAAAATATAAACATCAAAACCGGCATATTTATTTATTAAATTTTTCTCTTTTTTATTGATAAAAATATAATCAATTACAATATCAGATTTTATTGCCCAATTAAGTGCTTCTTCTCCTTCAATTAAAAACTTCTTATTTTTATTTGATTTTTTACTACTATTTAAACTTTTTGCAAATTGTATTTTTTCATCTTTTAACGAAGTAATTTCATAAATCATATGTTATTTACCATTAACTAAAATTGAACTGCACTCGGCACCTTTTAAACGGTGAATTAAAATGTTTTGATATTCATTGCTAAAATACCACTTATTAAAATCATCTTCATTTTCAAACTGTATTATTACAACCCTGTTATATTTCCTGTTACCTTCCATAAGTTTGGGGTTATCTTCAACCACTAAATATTTACCGTTAAATTTTGAAAATATTTCATCTACTTTATCAAGGTATTTATTGTATTCAAAATCATCTTCAATTTTAATGTTTGCTACAAAATAGACCATGTATAACTCTATAATTTTAATATTAATGTTTTATATATGTTAACAAAATATAACAACAACAACCGAATATTTGCAAATATATTCGTATATTTGCATAATATTTTAAAAATTTTTGGTAAAAATCTCATATTTGTTTTATGCCCTGCGTTTTTATTCAGTTTGATATAGTTTATATAAAAAGATAATTAGGAGTTAACATGATTTACGTTGTTTCTGCCGTTGTTATTGTAATATTTGTAATATTATTATTTGAATATCGCATCAAAAATCCCGATACCGTAATACTATACGAAAAAAACGATAATATTAAAATGCGTACCGGCAGATATTACCCTCGTCATTTTAGTTTGGCATTACCAAAAACCACCTATACTTTAACTCCTTTAATTGAAGCTACTGCAAAAGGGAATCTGGATATTAAAGTAAAACTTTCGGTAACAGTGGCAGCTAATATTAACAATTTACCGGCTTTAATTAAAATTGGCGGTTGGAATGCTAATGCAATAAGCAAAGCAGCAAAAGAACTTGAACTAATTTTAGAAGGCAAAGTAAAATCTTTTACCGAAAACTTTGGTATTGAAGAATTATCATCCGAAAAAATAAATGCAAATTTGAACATAAACACAAAAGATAGCGGCGAAAAATTGGGGCTTGAAATAATTTCTCTCATAGTTCAATCTTATGAACCTTCCGATAAAAAGATATCGGAGGCATTAAAACAACAGGAATCCGCTCGCATTGCAGAACAAACCGAAACATTAAATCAAAAAGCCCGTTTGGCAAGCGTAAAAATTAAAATTAGTGCTGATGAAGAAATTGCAAAAATGGAAAGTGAACTTGAATTAAAAAAGTTACAATTAAAAAACGAAGAATTATTAAAAGAAGCTACAATTGCACAAAAAAGGACAGAAGAAGAACTTAAACGAAAACAGTTACAATTAGAATATGAAAGTAAAGAACTTGAACTACTTAAAAATTATCCCGAACTATTAATACTAACCCCTCAGGCAGCTCGTTTAGCAGAAGCAAGCCAATCATTAAAAAATGCCCGAACCGTTGTCAATTTGTCTCAACAAGAATTAGCTCAAGTTCCTGAATTAATAGGTATGTTTCAAAACTTTCTTAAAAACAACCTAAAACCTTCGGGTAATTCAGATAATAAAAGCAACCAATAAAGTCGGTTACAATGAAAACAGTAATTGACCCAATTGAACTTTTTAAGCTTAAAGCTATAAAAGCTGCAAAGGTATCGGAAGTAAGCGAAGCAACAGCATCTTCCAACGTGCCAATTAATGAACGTGTAAATTTTCATATCGGTAATCCTGTTCAGGATACTCTTTTATATTCATCATATTTGCGCTTGGCATTGGGCATTGATATTAATAGAGATGAGATTAGTGAAGAAAATATTGAAGCAGTTATTGATAATACCGGATATGAATTAAAAGACAAAAACGATATTGAATTTTTGCTTAAATTAATTAAATCTGCTGCCCCTTATATGGCACGAGGGGGCTTTAATAAAAATAATCCGGGTTATCTTGTTAACTATTTTGCGGATTGGCTTGCAAAAAACCAAAGAGAACCGCTATCTTACGATTTAGGAGCGAATTCAGGAAAACGCGAAATAATTATTAGTACCGGAGGTATTTATGAAGCCTTCAGATTATTATTTAGCGCCCTAAACAATTATCTTATTGTTTTACCTGCAAAAGTATATTTATTTGGTAATTCTTTACCAAATCATCTACTAAATTTTAACAACTTAGAATTTAATTTTATACAAAATGACGAACAAGTTTTAATTGATACAATTAACAATAGTGTTTGCAATTTCAATTTACCACATTTTCTTATTCTTTCGGTTAATACTTCCGAAAAAACGAGAAGACAATTACGAAATATTAGTTTAGATTACCCCATTTTTTTTATTGAAACAAATAATGCATTTAATCACTTATCTTTGGCACGTGAAGCAAAAATGGAAAATCGGGTATTACGTTTAATTACCCCTGAAGTATTTAACACTAAATTTACGAATAGTCCCATTGTTTTTTTTGCGGGTAATTCCGATTTTATTAAAGTAATAGAAAATATTCAATTTCAATTAAAAGGAACTCCTTCTTCTACTGAAGTAGAATTTTTATCTTATATTTTACAAAACAAAAATCTTGAAAACCATAACAACACCCATATTAATGTTACCCCACAATTTGAAAAATCTATTTTACCTGTTTTTAAGAATAGTAATATACACCGTTTATCAAGCTATTATTCAAGTAAAATAAATAATGTTATTAGTACCAAAGAAGAAATTTTAAACAAATATCCCGAAAAGTTTAATAAAATTATTAATTTAGTTAACAATAAATTAAAACTAAGTAGCTCATTTTTTAAGTACGATTTATTTTCCGAAACAAAAGCAGTTGAATTACTAAACAAATTAATTTTACACTTTGACGACTATTACTTTACAGATACGTTAATAAAAAGTTTTTTGTTTTCATTTTTAAAACACCACCCCGAATATAAATATAATAGTTGTATTATTGTTAGCGGTTCATCGCGTACCGCATTGGGCATATTAGGATTTAGTTGCGGACTTGAGCATGTTGTATTCCCCGATTTAAGTTGGACTTACGAACATTGTTTCCCCAATTCAACCGTTGTTCCTTTAACAGATGACTTTGAACCGGATATTAACAAAATAGCAGAAACCGTAATAAGTTTAACAAAACAAAACGGAAACGACAAATCTAAATTTGCCGTTGCACTTAATAATCCCCATAATGCAACAGGCATGCAGTTTAATTACAAAATACTTAAACAATTGTTAAAAGTTTTATTACAAAATAATATTTTTGTTATAGACGATTTATCGTATCAAAACGTAGCACCCGAAAAAGAATATTCAATTATAAAAACATTACGTTTAATTGCCGATGAACTTTATTCCGAAGGTTATATTACTGAAGAAAACAGCAACAAACTTATAACAATACACTCGTTAAGTAAGACCGATTCCTATGCAGGGGCACGTTTAACAGTTGCAGAAATAAGAGACAAAAATTTATTTAGTAAATTTACCGAAATAAATAAAAGCATTACACCAAATTATGCAGCAATATTTTTAGCTTATTTATTTTATCGAAATAAAGTAGAAGATGTAAATACATATTGGGATTTGCGAAATAAAATATTTTACAATAGGATGAAAGCATTAAGCGATGCCGTTTTATGGTTACCCGAAGATAGAAATAAATACAACATATATATTAAAGCGCCTAAAGGTAGTATGTATCCGCAAATGATAATTGAAAAGCTACCATCCGGAATTTCTTTAGATTGGCTTGCAAGCGGGTTGGCAAGGCAAGGTATTGGCTTAATACCGCTTTCTACTTTTGCCCGAACCGAAAAGGGATTTGATAGCGGCAGAAAAACTTTTAGATTAACTTTAGGCGGAACTGACAGCCCCGAAATTTTGCACAATAAAACCAGACGCGTTTTAATCGATTTAAATAGAATGATAGCCGAAGAAGAAGCCGGTTATGTAAAAAAATCTTTCCCTTTTATCCCTTTTAATTTAGACTACTCTTATATTTCGGAACATGAAACAAAGTGGGAATTTTACGAACATCAGATTGTTGGATATTGCAAAAAATTTTTTGACAAAGAATTTGCTAAGTTTCATTTAAGCAATACAGATTTACAAAATGATTTTTTTAATAATTATTTACCCGATAGATTGTTGATATTTAAGCAAAGATTTATTGATAGGGCTAAATTAATTTATTCAGTAAAATTACAACAACAATCTTGCAATTATCAAAATATTATTGAAAACTTAAAATACGAATTTTTTAGAGATGATATAAATAATCGTCTAACAAAATTTAAAACAAGATTATATGATAGAACCGTTCATCCTACTCAAATATACGGAATAAAATCCGAGCTTTATTTTGATAAGATAATTGAGTTACTATTACGCAACAAAACCCCAAAAAAAGCGGATTTACAACAATTAACTATTGAACTGATTAACGAATTTACCGGATTAAACGTTGCTATTAAAAGCAAAGATGAGCCGGATGAGTTATTGTTGGATTTAAGCAGTGCTATTTACGCCGAATTGTTTATTAATTTACATGGTGATAAATCTTATAAAACTTTTCTTTCTTTTTGGGGCGATTGGGACGGAAGCAACAGACCTTCTGGTCAGGGGCATAGTCTTGTAGCAGCCGTAGTAATAAAAAATGTTACCAACATGGCTTCATTTCTAAAGCTTTTACTAAAAGCCGACTCATCGATTGAACTTGATAGCGAACTGCTTAACGAACTTGAAAATTTACCCGAAACAAATAAAAAGTTTATCGGCTTATTAAAACAAATTACAGAATTAACACACAAATTAGAAAAACGATTTAAAGGCGTTTTGCCTTACAAGTTAAATCCGGGTATTTTACGCAAAATAGGAATGAGTTTACATATTGCCGATGACCCTTTAATTAAACTTTGGAAACATAACGATAGACTTGAAACAAAAATGCTTAACTTACGCAAACAGCGTAAAGATTTGTTAGAGTATTATTTTTTACTAAATAAAAAATTACGAAAAAATTTATACCGTTTAATCCCCAATATTGAAAGAAATTTAAATAATCAAGATATTTTGAGAGAAGCAATTTTATATAAAGATTTATTAAAACGTTTTGTAATAACTCCTCGAATTCATCAAAAAATGATAACCGCTCAAGATCAATTTGCGGTAGATACAACTGTTTATAATATATACGAAATAAATCAAATTTCGGCAAGTTATGGAAACCCCGGAATGGTTTTAGGGTTACAAATAAGCATGTCTAATAAACCGGAATCGGTAATTGCCCTTGATCGCAAACTTGTTGCCGAAAAAGAAAAACGGAGAAGAAATGATTTTAACAATCAACTTCCTTCTGTATTACTGATACCATTATTTGAAGATATTGATGCAGTTAAAGGCATAACCGGATACTTAAACAAAGTTTGGGATTATGCATTGCAAAGCAGAAGAATTGATATTGATACAGCCGAAAGATTTAGCGAAATTATTGGTGAAGTATTTATTGCCGGAAGTGATTTAAGCCAACAAATTGGTCAAACTGCAGGTATGAACTTATTCAAACAATCTAAATATAATTTAACTATTTGGCTTGCAGAAAAAGGCTTGATCGGTAAAATAAGGATGAAAATGGGTTGCGGCGAACCGATGCAAAGACAAGGAGGTTTTTATACCGAAATTACAGGCGAAAAAGCTTTTATAAGGTCTAAAGATACAGACTTTAGATTTTCTTTATATTTAAAAGAATCAACAAAAAAGAGCACTGAATATGCAGTAACTCCATTATTAGGTGTATTTGCAGGCGGCGATTTACGAACTTTTCAAAGTACTATTTCCGAAAAATTACGCCATATACCTATTGCAAATTATGCTTTATTATTAAATCACGTTAAACAAAGCCAACTGTTTTACGAAAACGAACTTATTCGCGCAGGCGAACCCTTAAAAGAAACTCGTTTACAATTTAAAACCAGAGGTTTAAAGGAGCTGGAACGATTAACTATTGGGCGAAAAGATGCGCTTTTCGATAAATTTGCAGAAATTTTTACCAATAATTTTAAACACATTCTTTACGGCAGTGATGAAGATGTAGTAGGAATACACATAATTTCGTATTTTATTGCCCGTACTTCTCCCGTTTTGCGTGATAGACCTACAGTTAGACCCGAAAAATCATCAGGTACCGATATGGGGCAAAAAATACTTGAAAAAATTGCCGAGACAATTCCTTTTGCAAAATACGGAAGTTTTTTACGTGCTATTGCCCATAATTTATCTCAAACAACTATTCTTGGTATCAATCAGCTAACTACCGGCTTATTCCGTGCCTTTGATGATTTTGCCCGTCAAACATTTGCCGAAGGTGATGCTTTTATTATTATTGAAGATAGAATACTTCCAAAACTACCTGTTTATGAGCTGTTGCATTCTTTACGTTTATTTCAAGATAATGATTTAACATTTTATGGAAAATTGGAAAATGCATTTAAAGCAGGTAACTCGGCGTTAATTTCTTTACATGAAGATTTGGATGCACAAAAAAAATATATACCTCTTTTTCAAAAAGAATTACTTAGAAGACATGGATTGGATGTAACCGACTTTTTTGAAGGAGGTAAGTTTATTTACAACTTACTTCCTACTTTACGACCGGATTTAGCAGTTTTATTGCAACCAGACCTTTTTAATACCGATATTAATAGTCTTAAAAATAATATTATCGGTTATATAGATGCTAATTGGCTAAAAGAAGTTGATAAGTTATTAAGAGTTAGAAAATCGGTTAATTATTGGCGTATAAAAATATGGGATTTATTGGAAAAACCGGTATTTACAAGGGTTAATAGTTTTGTTGAACTTGCAACCGCTTTATATCCGCTTACTTTGCAAAAGCAAACAAACGATTTGCCTTTTATGCCAAAAAGTTACAAACTTCCTATATACGATAAAACGAACGGTGATGAAAACATGAACAAATTTTTATCCGCCGCATTTAATCTTCTTTCTGCAATTTCGGAAGATAGAGTTGATGTACCTATTAACATAATTAAAGCTTTACAAGAGGCAAAAAATATTTTAAAAATAGAGCAGCAGGCTTTAAGTATAACCGAACAAAAACTTTTCCGTTTTTACTTATTACAAATTGCCAGAATAACAGGCGAAAACGGTTAAAAATATTTTTTTATGAAAAACAGATCAAGTAATTTTAATAAAGAAATTATTCATTCATCCGCCATTTATATTTCGGCATCATTATTATTGTATTTTCAGACACATTATGTTATCCCATATTTAAGTAGTGTAAGTAGCGAAGAAACCATTTTATTTTGGTTTGTTGTTGCCGGATTGGGAGTATTTTTACCGTTAGTTTTAGTCGGTTTATTTATTTTAAAAACCGAAGGATTAGAACTAAACAAAAACACTTTTATTAATAGACTGCGTTTTAAAAAGTTAACAATAAAAGATATTTCATTAAGTTTATTAGGCTTACTAAGTGTGGTAATTTTAAGTGCTTTAATAATGTTTCTTTTAGAATTGCTTATAGGTAACTTTAACCATACACCCGCCTTTATGAATTTTACACCCTTAACAACCGGTCGTTATTGGCTTTTAATAGTTTGGTTTCCTTATTGGATATTAAATATTTTAGGAGAAGAATTTTTGTGGCGTGGAATAATGCTTCCAAAACAAGAAAAAGCTTTTGGCAAATTTGCTTGGCTTATTAGCGGAACGGGCTGGGGAATTTTTCACATCGCTTTCGGTTGGCAATTGCTTATTACCTTAATTCCCCTTATTTATATTCAGACCTATCTTGTTCAAAAAACTAAAAACACATGGGTAGGCGTATTAATGCATGCCGGATTAAACGGACCAAGTTTTATTTTAATAAGTCTCGGGTTACTTTAATTATTCCCCTTTTTATTTTTTTTGATACTAACGCTTCCGTTATTGGTTTCGATATAAATTCTATTTTTGCCGCCGTTAATATTATATTTGTAATAATAAGCTCCTCCGCTTTTTCTATTGCTTTCCAAACTGCCGTTATAGTCTGAGTCTATCATACTTTCTTCATCATCGGGATAATACCCTCCTATTATTTTCACATCAACTAAAGCACTTTCGTTACTTGGTAAATGCAAATATACATTTCCCGAACTTGTTTTGGCGTTAGAGTCATCATTGCCTGAAGGACTTATTCCCAAGTAAATATCTCCAGCATAAGTTTTCGTTTTTGCACTTCCTATAATATTTTTTGCTTTAATATCCCCACCACCGCTTTCAACACTAAAAACTCCTTTTCCTTCATCTATTCTTATATCGCCGCCATAAGTTTTAACTTTATATTTCCCTTCAATTTTTCTTATTATAATATCTCCTCCGCTGGTTACAATACTCCCTTCTCTTTTAATTTCTTCTATAGAAATTGTACCTCCGCTTGTACTAATTTTACTTTCACCTTCAATTTTACCCAATTTAATATCTCCTCCTGCCGTTTCTATTTTAATTAACTTATCCGAATATATTGCTCCTGCTCGTATATCTCCTCCAAAAGTAGATATTTCTATTCTACCTTTTAAATTTCCCATTCTTATATCACCCCCGCTGGTTTTAATAATAACATCACCATTAATATTATCGGTTGTAATATCTCCGGCACTTACGCTAACTTTAAAATCGGCATCCAAAGTCCCTCTTATTTCTATATCGCTGGAAGTACTGTTTATTTTTAAATTCATCTTTTTCGGCAATTTGATATCCAAATCGGCACCACCCCAAACAAACGAGTTTCTTTTGTTTACGATAGTATAAATATTCCCTTCTTGTTTTACCGAGATAGGCATTTCGTCTTCTTTACCCGATAAACTACTAATTGATAGTTCTCCTCCATCATAT